>CALDGV010000137.1 GCA_937941745.1 uncultured Prosthecobacter sp.
AGATCGAGGCCCGGTTGACCCTGGAAGGCCTCGATCATGTGCAGGCAGTTCTGGCTTCGGGCCGCCCGCTGCTCGCCATGGTCTGTCATCAGAGCTGCTGGGAGATCCTGGCCCAGGTGCCCAAGTTTTGTTCCTTTGGCCGCAGGCCGGCCACCATTTATCAGCCGCTCAGCAACCCCTTCATGAACGCCCACATCCTGCGCAGCCGGGAGCGCCAGGGATATGTGCTTTTCAGCCGTCATGAAGGCTTCATGGCACCGATGAAACACCTCAACCAGGGAGGCAGCCTGGGTGTGCTGGTGGATCAGCATTCGGGAGACCAGGGCGTTTGGTGCCCATTTTTTGACCGTCTGGCCTCCACCACACCGGTGGCCTCCATGCTCGCGATCCGCACAAAGGCGGCCATCCTGGCCCTGGCCGTCTATGACAATGGTCCTGCCCGCTGGAGGGTGGCCTATGAGCCGGTGAAGCCTGCCGAAGCCCGGCCGACCTTTGAAAGCCTCACGGCGCAGATGAACCTCGCCGTGGAGAAGATGGTCCGGAAGCAGCCGCACAGCTGGTTCTGGGTTCACAACCGCTGGAAGACGCCGAATCCGCGCTTCCTGATGCAGGGTTGCCGGCGTGGTGGCGCCTTTGCGCCGGACTATGACATGACCCGGCTACAGCCCTTTGAACTGCTGGTGCGCAGCCCGAACTGGCTGGGGGACGCCTGCATGGCCTTTCCCGCCGTGCGGGCGATGAAGGCCGGTCGGCCGGATGTGAAGCTCACCGTGTTCGGTCCGGAGAAGCTGCGCGATCTATGGGAGGCCCAGCCCGAGGTGGATCGCTACATTGGCAAGGACAACAAGGAAGGACTGCTCTCCGTCGCCCGCCGACTCAAGAGCTGCGGCGTCGTGTTCGACACCGCCGTTCTGCTGACCAACAGCACCCGCAGCACGCTGGAACTCTGGCTGGGCGGCATTGAGCGCCTCGTGGGCTACCCCGGATCCTTCCGCAGCAGGCTGCTGCGTCAGAAAATCCGTGAACCGAAGGTGCAAGGGCCGCCCATGCATCACACGGACCGCTACCTGCACATCGCCCGCTGCATCGGTGCGCCGGTGTCCGCTGCCTCCGCCCTGCCCGAGCCTGCCGCCACGCAGCCGGTGTTGCGCATCGGCATCTGCGCGGGTGCCGAATACGGCCAGGCCAAACGCTGGCCGCTGGAGCGCTTTGCCGAGGTCATGAAGCAGGTGAGCACTGGACACGCTGGCATCGAGTGGGTGTTTTTCGGCGCTCCCGGTGAGGCGGCCATGGGCGAGCAGCTTTCCGCCCTGGTCGGCGAGGGGGTGAAGCACACCAATCTCGTCGGCAAGACCCGCCTGGCGGAGCTGATTGCCCAATTGCGCACCTGCCGGATGCTCGTCACCAACGACACGGGCACCATGCACCTCGCTGCCGCCCTTGGCGTGCCGACGGTGAGCATCTTCGGCTCCACGGAGCCTGTGCTCACCGGCCCGCTGGGGGACCGTCACACGGTGATCCGCCATCAGGTGCCGTGCAGCCCGTGCTTCAAGCGCGAATGCCCCTTCGGTCATTACGAGTGCATGACGAAGATCACTCCGGATCGCGTCTCTGCCGCCGTGCTGAAGCGGCTTGCCGTCGGCGCCTGATCTCAGTGCATGCCCCAGGCTCCTGCGCGCCCGGCCTTCGCCTGGGCTTCGAGGTTCCGAAGTTGCGCTTCATAGGTCGCGGCTTCACGTCCATCCGGCAGCTTGGTGCCGCCGGTGTGGATGCGTGCCAGTCCGGCCTTCACGAGCTTGGCGGAAAGGTCTTCCCCATCGGGAAAGATCACGAAGGCATAGTAGCGCCCGCTGCCATAGACCGCGTGCCATTTGGTGCAGACCGTGAAACGCTGCGTCGAAAGCAGCTGCCGAGTGAAGGCCTCCGCCTGCTGGCCGATCAAGACCGTCTGCGCCTCGTTCAGGCCGCCAAAGTAGCGCCCCTGGTCCGACAGGCGGTCGCCATTGAGGTGATGGCGGCTCTTTTCCGGGCAGTCGGCAAAGTACAGCCGGAACTCATGCACCTGGCTGCCATGACGGAGGTGAAAGCTGTCGCCATCATTGTCGCGGTGCGGATGCAACTGGGCATCGAGGATCACTTCAAAGACCTTCGTGGCTTCCCGTGGGGCTGAGCGGTCGATCTTCTCCAGCTCCCCCCAGCCTGCCCAGGCCAGAACGGCCAGCAGCAGCCAGGACCACGGACTTTTGCGCCGGGAACGGCGGCGGCGAGGGCGGAGGAGGGAGAAAAGGTTCATCAGATCAGGTCTCCCTTACGGCTTCCTTGCACGCTGGCGTGCCCGAAACTCCGTGGGGCTGCATTTTTGCAGGCGGCGGAAGAGGCGGTTGAAGAACGAGATCTGGCTGAATCCGCAGCCCAGGGCGATCTCCAGCACGCTGCGGTCGCTGTCCAGCAGTTCGCGGCAGGCGGCCTGAAGCCGCAGGCGGTTCAGGAACTCGCTGAAGGTTCTGCCAGAGTGCTTCTTGAACTGACGGGCGAAGGTGGGCCGGCTCAGGCCGGTGATTTCCAGCACCTCCTCCAGCCTCACCGGCTCACGAAACCGGGCAATGAGGTGGCGCATCGCGTTGGAAATGGCCTGCTGGTAGTGCGACTCCGCCGCCAGCGTGAAGGAACGCATGGAAAGACGACCCCGCTCGTGTTCCGGAGCCGCATCCACCAGCGCCAGGATGCGCAGCAGCAGGGCCAGTTGCTCCACGCCGCGCGTGCGGGGCAGTTCCTGCATCATCTCGGCCACCCGTGCGGCTGTGCCGCCACTGAGCCGCAGGCCGTTGCCGGCGCGCTCAAAAAGCTGGAGCAGCGGCAGCGTCTCTGGAAACGCCCAGAAAGGATGCCCCTCTGGAAAGTGCCATTGCACGGAGATGCCTGCCGAAGCTCCGCGCGTGTGCCAGTAGTGCGGCAGCTTGCTCCCGAGCAGTACAAGGTCGCCCGGCTCAAAGGCGCCGATGTGATCGCCGACAAAGCGCGTGCCCTGGCCCTCGCGGAACCAGGTGAGCTCCATCTCCAGGTGAAAATGCCAGTGGGTGCCTTCGCCCGTGAGCTTTTCCGCCTTTCCCGGCGCCAGCACGCTCTCCACCTCCCTCAGCGTGCGCGACCAGCGCAGCACCCGGAACGAGTGCCCGACTGGAATTTGAATCTTTTCCCGCTCCACGCGCATGAAACCGACTCCTGACCAGGAAGAGCCCCCAGGTCAAGACGCTGCCCGCTTGACCTGCCGGGCCATCTCTTGACCAGTCCCAGCCCTCCTCATGTCCTCACCGCTTTCCACCCGACTCAGCCGCAGCGTCTCGGCGGATTTTTTCCGCCCGCTGGCCCGGCCTTCGGCGCCGGTGTATGTGGACTGCGCAGACCGCCTGATCGAGGAGGCGGGCGAGGCGGGCAGGCTGACCCATCGTGAAACGGCGGAGATCATCCGCGAGGTCATCGCACGGCACCCGCTCTCGCTCCTGGCAGAGGATGAAGGCGCGGCGCTGCGCGATGCCCGGCAGCGTGCGGGGCAGTTTTTCAACCGCCTCATCGCCGCAGGCTGGCTTGAGGATCAGACTCTCGGCCTGCATGAGCGCTGGGCCGTCGTCACCCCCGGGCTGCGGCCCCTGCTGCGCATGCTGCGCGATCTCGCGGAAGACCGTGTGGCGGAGTTGAAGACCTTCGCTGACACCCTTCGTGGCCTGTGCCAGACGCTGGAGGAGCGGAACATCCTCGACCCTCAGGTGCGCACGCCTGAGGAGCTGCGTTCCACCATCACCGATCTCTCGCAGCGTCTGGAAAGAGCCATCGAGCAGCTGCACGCCGTGGAAAAGATCGTCACCGGCTTTGAGCAGCGCCAGCGCCAGACCACCACGGCAGCGGATACTTTGAGCCTGCTCTATGAGGAGTTTGGCCAGGGGCAGCACATGGTCTGCTACGATGCCCTGCGGCGTGGGGGCTTGCTGACCCGCATCGAAAATGCCCGCACCGTCGTTTCGAGCCGCCATGATGATCCGCTCATGCGCGAACGCCTGGCATCCGGCCTGCGCGAGCACTACGGCTACGATGAAAGCGACTCCTATGACCATGCCGTGATGTGCCTCACCAGGCTGGAACGGGATCTGGGCGGGCTGAAGCGCCGGGCGGAGGCCATCGACCTGCGCATGGCCGCCTTCAACCGCCTCAGCCAGCAGCGCT
>CALDGV010000138.1 GCA_937941745.1 uncultured Prosthecobacter sp.
GACCGTCGAGCAGCGTGCCGATGGCGTCGTCCATGCTCTGGATCATCGCGGCGTAGGTGGGGCTGCGCTGCGCGTCCTTCGGATCAATGCGGCCGCGATGCTTCTCGATGTTCGCCTTCTTCGCGTCAAAGGGCGCATGCACGCTGAACATCCAGTAGTTCAGGTAAAACGGCTTCTCTTTCTGCTGCTCGATCCACGTCACCGCCTCCGCCGCCATGCGGTCCTCGATGTGCTCGCCGGGCGACTTCTCTTTGAAGTTCGCAAACTTCCACGGCGCGACAAAACTGCCCGCAGGCCCCGGCCCCGGATGATGCGGCAGATCAAAATCAAAGCCCTGCTGCAGCGGCGAATACGGCTCCGGCCCGAGATGCCACTTCCCGAAGTGCGCCGTGGCATAGCCCGCGTCCTTCAGCGTCTCCGCCAGCGTGCGATACTCCGTCTTCAACCGCGTCACGGGATCCGGCATGATCGCCTTTTGATCCGGCGGAGCCTTCTTGCCCGTCGTCGCCTGCAAAACGACCCGCGGCTCGTGGCAATTCGGCACCGTGATGCCCGTGCGTGCCGGACTCAGCCCCGTGAGCAACGCCGACCGCGTCGGCGAGCACAACGGACTCGCCGAATACGCCCGCGTGAAGGTCATCCCGCGCTTCGCCAGCCGTTCGACATTCGGCGTCTGGTAAAACGTCGTCGTGCCGTAAAGCGTCGTGTCACTCCAGCCGAGATCGTCCGCGAGGATGACGAGGATGTTCGGCTGCGCCGAAAATGACGAATGAAGAATGGCGAATGACGAAGCGAGCAGGCAGGCGAGTCGGCGTAGCATGGTGGTGGGTGAACGAAGCGGAGTCCTGGAGCTTCCGGCAAAGTGTGTGTCGGATTTGGAGAAGGTGGCCGATACGGCCACCATCATTTTTTGTCACCCTGAGTTGTTGGAATGGTTCCTGACAGCAGTTCAGCTTCTCGATCAAAGATTTTCAGAGCATGTGCATACTCGGTTTCGTTCTTGTAGTCTGTGGGGCGCAAGCGTCCTGCATTGCAGGTCGCCACGATCTTTGGATGTGGCGCTTGAAGATCGAAAAGATAATGACTCCTCATGGAGCCGGTTCCTGACCATTCCAGGGTTGCGACATAGCCAAACTTCACGTCTTTGCCGTTTACGAACTGTCCTCGGTAGAGTTCCGGTTGAGCGGCAAAAAACGGAGAATACCAGCCTGACTCTCTGCTCGTTTCGATCGCGACAAGGATCATTCCAATCGTCTTCCCGAAGCTTCCTTGCTCGGGATAGACCACTTGAATCACTTTCTTTCCATCAACCGATGCCAGGGTGGTAATGACTGGTTCGTTTTCTTTTCGCACCCAGATCAATGCTTTGTCAGTCGGCTCGAAATACTGATCATCCACGCGAGGCATCTCGCGGGCCAGAAGTGATAGCCGAAACTCCGTGCTTATCGAGGTGATCCAATTTGGACCCTTCCCCCAAGAGTAGAGATAACAGTTCCTTGGCTCACCAAGACGTTTGTGTTCGGCTGCACGAGCAGAGACAAACATCGAGAGGTAAAGGATGGCTAATAGGCGGTGCATAGCGATGCGCGACAGACACAGCTAGTTGTTTACCGCTTCCCCGCCTTCAACTCAATCTCCCGAAACTCTGCTGCGCCGGGCAGATGCACGCGCACGTGGATGACGCGGCCGGTGGTGGGGATTTGGAGGCGGTGGGTTTGCCAGTCGGGAGTGGCTTGGAGGGGGAAGGTGAGGCGGTTGGCGGGGAGGAAGTCTTTGTCGCCATCGAGTCGCCAGGCGAGGGCGGCTTGGCCGGTGGCGGTGGTTTTGAGGGTGATTTGAGCGGTGACGGGACCGGCGAGCTTGAGTTTGGCCTTGGTGATGAAGGTGGGCTTGGCGGCGTTTTCGGGCGTGAGGATGAAAAGGCCGTCTTTGGCGGTGAGCTTGCCGTTGCGGGCTTCCCAGCCTTCGGTTTCCGAGGCGGTGGCGGCGGGTGCTTCGGTGCGCGGTGCTTTGATTTTGCCTTCGAGGTAGTGATCGAAGTAGTC
>CALDGV010000139.1 GCA_937941745.1 uncultured Prosthecobacter sp.
TGGCGAAAGGAAAAGGTCTGATCAGCGCATTCGAGCCATCACCAACTCATGCACGCGGTCCACACTCCAGCGCTTCATGCAGGCCATCGGTTCCAGCGTGTTCCGGCAGAAGTTCATGGGGCGGTTGGGAAGATCACAGGGCTGGCAGGCGAGGTTGGGATCTCGCAGGATTTCAAAGCTTTCGTGATGCCAGAAAGGATCCCATGCAGCGGTCGAAGGGCCGTTGAAGATGATGCCTGGGATCCCCAGGGCCGAGGCGATGTTCATGGGGCCGGAGTTGTTTCCGATGAAAAGGCGCGATCCAGCGATGCCCCTGATGAGTTCTGCGAGAGTGCCCTGCTGCAACCGATGGACTCCAGAGCACAACCTTTGTTCGCGAGGGTCATTTTGCACCATCCAGGTGACGTGCAGGGTGGTGCTCAGGCGGTTGGCGAGGGTCACGTAGTCTTCGAGCGGCCATTTTTTGTATTCCCGGCTGGCTCCAGCATGGATGAAAACACCTCCGTGCTCCGTGCGGCCAAATGCGGCAAGGTCTGGCGCAGGGATGGCCGCAGGCAGGTCCGGTGCCAGAGTCTGGGCAATGCGCCAGTTCTGCCTCGGATCGGCCTCGCTGAAGTCCAGTGGCACCCGCTCATGGAGCAGCCAGCCCAGATGCCTCTCTTCGATTCTGGGACCGATGATGCGGGGTGCACCTGTGCTGCGGGCAAGCAGGTGGGCGACATTGCCCTGGTCGTTTCCCAGCAGGCAGGCATCCTGGGGCAGACGATGAAACTGGCGAATCAACTGCCAGAGCTGCAAGGGATGTCTCCAGGCCTCATTGAAGGCTTGGGTCTGAAACTCCAGCACCTTCACCTTGGGACAGGTGACCTGGTAGAGCGGGGCCGCCACGGAACTGGTGCATACGGTGATCTGCCAGTCAGGGTGCCGGCGTGCCAGTTCCTGCACCACGGGCAGGAACACCACGTTGTCCCCGAGCTGGTTCACTTTGAAGATCAGAAGTCGCATCCGCCTGGAAGTTCTGCGGAGGCGGTTCTTCCCGCAACCGGGATGAGTGCAAAAATCAGACGGGCATGAGTTGGCGCACCTTCATCGTCATTCTTGCGGCCATCCTCGCTGCGCTTATGGCCTTTCAGCCCTACGCTGCTGGCTACGGTGCCTATCGTCTGACCTTGCTGGAGGAGCTGCTGATGCGCTGGAAGGACCCGACTTGGCAGCATGGTTTTCTAGCCCCCTTCATTGCCGGTTGGCTGGTCTGGCGGCAGCGCAGCGTGATTTCATCACAGCCTGCTCAAGGCAGCGTGTGGGGCTTGGCTGCGGTTACGCTGGCGATGCTGGCCTACTACGGAGGCTACAAGGCAAACAACTACTACCTGGGTGCGTTCGCGATGCAGCTCCTCCTGGCGGGTGCGGTGATCGGCTGCCTGGGCTGGGGGCAGGCCCGGCGGCTTTTCTTCCCGTGGCTGATGCTGTGTTTCATGTGGCCGCTGGTGTTTCTGGAGGATTCGGTCTCCTTTCGCCTGCGTGTGCTGATGGTGGAGACCACGACTTTCGTGCTGAATGCGATTGGTCTCGATACCTTGCGTGAAGGCACGGCCCTGATTTCAGCACCTACCGATGGTCGTGCTGCTGGCGCACTTTTCAGCCTGAAGGTGGATGGTCCCTGCAGTGGCATGCGCTCGCTCTTCGCTCTGCTGATGGTGTCGGCGCTGTTTGGTTACTTTCGGCAAAAGACGGTGGCTCGGCGGGTCTTTCTCTTCCTTTGCGGGTTCCCGCTGGCCATCCTGGCAAACATGGCTCGTCTGCTGATCTTGATCGCCGCCACGATGGTCATGGGTCAGGATTTTGCCGTCGGTGACCAGGAGAAGGAGGTCAGCACGTTTCATTTCGTGTCGGGGCTGGCCGTTTATCTGTTAGCTCTTTCGGGGCTTCAGCTCATTTCACGGCTCATGGGTAGCGGGCCATCCCATGAAATAGGGGAGGTTCGGGTACCTGCCGTTGCCGCACCACAGCTCATGAAGGTTGCCAGGCCTGTGTTCGTGGTCCTCTGCGTGGCTTTGGCCCTGGCTGCCTGCCGGCTGTCTCCAGAAGTGAGGGCTGGTGAGGCCTCGGGAGTGGTCATGGAACTGCCGACAGCGGTCGGGCGATTTCTTGGAGAACCTCAGGAACCTGATGTGACGGAGAAAACCCTTCTGCCGGAGGATACGGAGATCGTGAAAATGCAGTACCGGTCGCCGGGCCTGCCTGAAGACCGCGATGTCGCACAAATCACCCTCGTGCTTGCAGGTGCTGAGCGGCGCAGCATCCATCGTCCCGAAGTTTGTTTGGATGGCCAGGGCTGGACGCTGCTGAATTCGCGCATTCTTCCTGTGGAGATTCGTGAAGGCCGGATTTTACACATCAAAGACCTGCTCGTTGAGCGGCAAATACGGCGTCGTGATGGAACCACGAAACTTCTGAGGGCCCATTATGCCTACTGGTTTGTGGGGACGGATGTGACGACTCCCAGCAACGCCACCCGGGTCTGGCTCAGCACCTGGGACAACGTGCTGCGAAACGTGAACCACCGCTGGGCCTATGCGAGTGTGACCGCCTGGGTTACCTCAAATTTGGACTCTACAGAGACCGGCCAGCGCCAGAGAGATTCAGAAGCTACCTTGAGACTGGTGACCGAGCTGGTCCGGGAGGTGGCCCCACGCTTTCAAAAAGATCTCTTTAAGTGATGCATTCATCCATGAATCAACCCTTCAACAAGGATGCTGAACTGCTGATCGACGGTCTGCGTGGAATCGCTGCGCTGATGGTGATGTTCACCCATGCCTTTGAGCTGGTGATGTCCGAGCAGTTTGGCTGGAATCACTTAGAGACGCCTGATCTTTGGCGCTTCGCCCGGGCAAGCCTCGGAAATGGCGATTTCTGGGTATGGTGCTTTTTTGTGATTTCCGGCCTTTGCATCCATCGCAGCATTGCCCGTGAGCTGGCTGAAGGGCGCTTTGCGTGGGGACGTTATGTCATGGCCAGGGCGACTCGACTGTATCCGCTCTTCTTGGTCGGCCTGATGCTGGCCATCCTGGCCTGGTGTCTTGGCCTCGAGTTTGGTGAGCTGGATGTTTCACCTCCGTGGCCTCAGTTGGTGGCTTCCTTGTTCAATCTGCAGCTTTTCACGACAGCCTTTCCGAGCTTCGGGCCTTCCTGGAGCCTGACCTGTGAGGTCATCTACTATGCTGCCTGGCCCATGGCCTTGATCATGACCCGTGGCCGTGTGTCACGTGCGGCCACTTATGGCCTCGTCATCTCCGCCTTGATCATGGCTGGCATTTTCTTCCTGTGGCACGGCCTTCACCGTCTGGAGCACAGCACTGCTGTGAATGGT
>CALDGV010000140.1 GCA_937941745.1 uncultured Prosthecobacter sp.
TCGGCATGGTCGGGCACACCACGCCGACGATGCAGGAAAACCTTATCAAGCTGCTGCTGGCGATCAGTGAAGGAAAGGGCGATGAAGCCGCCGACCTTGTGATCCGCGTCAGCCAAAAGGATGAAGACTTTAAGCAGGTGGAGTTCCGCAGCCGTATCAGCCAGCTATTGGCTGAGAGCCAGAATCAAGGGCTGCAACAACTCGACGTGGGCACCACGCTGCTGGAGGTGACCCGAAACGCGGCCGAAAACGGCCTGCATGTGCCGGGTGAGCTGACTCTTCTCGGCAAGACATTGCTGCAACTCGATGAAGTGGGCAAGATCCTTGACCCCACCTTTGATCCGAATGCCTCCATCCGCCGCAACGTGGGAGAGCTAATGTCCCAGCGCATGAGGAAGCAGGCCACGCAGGGCAGCCTCTTCAGCTCACTGCTGGAGATGAAGGACTTCATCGGCGGACTGCCCTCACGCCTGAACCGCATCATGGATGCGATCACGAACCAGGAGCTGGAGGTGAAGATCAAGGCCGTGGATGCGAAGCTGGTGATGGAAGGATTTCAAAAGATCGCCAACCGCATCACCACCGGCATCGTGCTAGGTGCGTTGATCATGGGCGCGTGCATGCTCATGCAGGTGGAGAGCAGCTTCCGCCTGTTTGGTTATCCAGGTCTGGCCATCGTCTGCTTTCTACTCGCGGCCACAGGCGGCTTCTGGCTCGTCATCACCATTCTGGTCCAGGACCACCGGACCCGGAAAAAGCCGCCGCAATGAAGAAAAACACCCGGGGGAAACTAAACATGTGGCTGACCGTACTGATCACCGCCTTCGTCACCGTTCTGCTGACGATTTTTTTGCTGAACCTGCGCACCAGCGAGAAACATATTCGCTATGCGCTCACACACGAGTTCATCGTCGCTGATCCGCAATTCCTCCGCAGCATGGGGCATTTGCTCGGGCCGGGCGTGCTGCCTGGAAACCGGGTCACAGCCCTGCAGAACGGAGCGCAAATTTTTCCCGCGATGCTGGACGCCATCGGTGGAGCTGAGAAATCCATCACCTTTGAAACTTACATCTACTGGTCAGGTGAGATCGGGAAGAAGTTTTCAGACGCTCTCTGCGAGCGCTCACTGGCGGGTGTGAAAGTGCATGTGATGCTCGACTGGGTGGGCTGCGGGAAGATTGACGCCAAGTTTCTTGATTCCATGAAAGCCGCGGGGATCGAACTGGAGCGCTACCACCCCGTGCACTGGCATACACTGACGCGGATCAATAACCGCACGCACCGGAAGCTGCTCGTCGTGGACGGGCGCATCGGCTTCACAGGTGGCGTGGGCATCGCGGATCACTGGGAAGGTCATGCCGAATCCAAAGACCACTGGCGCGACTCGCACTTTCAAATCGAAGGCCCCGCCGTGGCGCAAATGCAGGCGGCATTCACTGACAACTGGGTCAAGACCCGTGCCAAGGTGCTCCTCGGGCCCGACTACTTTCCAGAACTCAAGCCCGAGGGGGACTCCCTGGCGCAGGTGTTTAAAAGCTCGCGCGGTGAAGGCAGCGAAAGCGTGCGGCTGATGTATCTGCTTTCGATCGCTTCAGCGGCGAAAAGCATCCGCCTTCAGGCCGCCTATTTCGTGCCGGACGACCTCGCCATCCAGACTCTGATCAGCGCGCGTCGTCGCGGCGTGAAGATCGAGATCATCGTGCCCGGGCCTCACATGGATGAGCAAATCGTCCAGCACGCCTCGCGTTCCCTGTGGAATGAGCTGCTGGATGCCGGGATCGAGATCTATGAATTCCAGCCCACGATGTATCACTGCAAAGTCCTCATCGTGGATGATGTGTGGGTCTCCGTCGGCTCGACCAACTTCGACGACCGCTCCTTCCGCCTGAATGACGAGGCCAATCTCAACATCTATGACGCCGCCTTTGCCGCCGAACAGGCGCAGGTCTTCGAGCAAGACAAGAATCACTCGCGCCTCATGACGCGCTCCGAGTTCAAAAACCGTTCCGCCTTTGGCAAGATGTTCGAGGAGCTTGCTGGCATGCTGCGGCGGCAGTTGTAACGAAGATTCAATCCTGTGGACCACCAGCCGCCGTCACCGGTTGCTTTTTCGCAATGAAATCGTGAACATGAGGCATGATGACGGACTTCATGAGCGCAGGAGTGACGGATCTCGCCAATAATCCGAGTGCTCCTAAAAGGAGTGCACCGAGCACTGGCTTGGGCGGCGGTTTCGCAACGGAGACCATCACGGGCAGGGGCTTGCGACGGAAAATCAGCAGCGCAGGAATCACCCCCGCCGCGACTGCCAGTACCACCAGCAGGCCAGCATGGCGATCAACCACGCGTTGCAGCACTCGAGCAGGGCTGAGTTGCTGCCGCACACGATTTACCTCGGCGCTGATTTCTTCGCGTGCTTCAGCGAGCTCACGCAGCGCCATCTGCTTTAGTTTTTCGTTGTTTGTGTTTTGAGCCATGCGCGGTCTTTCTTGAGTTCGTTGAGACTGTCTGCAAACCAGCGTGCAGTGGTGAGGCGTTTCCACGTCACGAGGGCCGCGGTGAGAGCGACAAGGATGTGGGCGGCTCCAACGATAGCGGCGGCTTTCATCCACGACCATCCGAGATGCACGGAGAGTGCCCCAACCAGAGATGTTGCCAGCAGAAGCCAGCCTGCAAAAACAGCGATTGCCCCCACTGCCAGCCAAACGATCACGGTGACGACCTGCTGCAATGCCTCGCGCGTTTCAATCTCAAGCAGCAGGCCGCGACCTTCCAGATACTTCAAAACCGGTGTTGCCAAGCGGTGCTTGAATGCGGAATGCGGCGCTGGCTCCGCAGCAAGGGCCGCAGGCCGTATGTCGCTTTTATCAGGCGTCGAGGGTAAGGTGAACGGACCGGGATTCATGGAGCATGATCTGTGGATCGGGCGTCGATAGGATGCCATAGGGTGTTCACCCCACGAGCTTTCATCGGAATGGCTGTTAATGACGAGAGGCTTTCGCAATGATCACAGAGTGGGGTTTGACCCCATGGCGACGGCTTGCTGCATTGCGTAGCATCGGACATCGAGAAGAGCACACAGCTCATTCGACACTAAAACAAACCGAATCCATGAATACCGACACCCACTCCCAAACACCCACGAATCAACTGCAGGAAGCCGCCTGGGAAACCGGCCGAAAAGCCGCTGATGCAGCCAAGGACGTCTCTAACACGACAAGTGACGCCTACACATCGCTCTCGTCAAAAGTCGAAGCAGGCGTCGAACGCACCAAGGAATATGCCCAGCACGCGGTCGATGCCACCAAGGACGCCGCCCACCGTGCCTCCGATA
>CALDGV010000141.1 GCA_937941745.1 uncultured Prosthecobacter sp.
CTGAGCCTAGCCCAGCGGGTTTTTTGCTGCCCTGAAAATGAACCATGAACTTGGCTGAGACAGCTCCTCTGGCGTCCAATAAAAAGGCGGCGGCCATTCAGCCGCCGCCAGAAAACAACCTGCAGAGCCGGATTACTGCACGCCAGCTGCCGCACGGGCTTTGTCCATGACCTCCTTCAGTGTCACTTCAGCACCGTTCCGCCGCTTGCTCTCGTCAGCAGCCTCCATGAAGGCATAGATTTCCAGTGTTTCTTCTGGGCTCACCGGAGCGACACCGTTCCTGAAAAACTGCACGGCGGCAAAAAGCAGAGGGTCATAGCCGTCATAGGCACCGACGTCAGCCTCCCCCTTGTCTCCCGAGGCCTTGCCTCCATAACCTTTGTTCTCGTAATAAACGCCGGTGCGACCTCCAGCCCAGGTTCCGGTGACGCGGATTTTACCCTCAGGCGTCGTATCCCGACGCACACTCTGGCATCCCGTGCCCATGACTGTGAAAAGGCTTTCGACACCATGAATGCCATACCAGAAAAGGTCTGGGTGCGTTGGCTCCAGGGAGGCTGGGCTGAAGGTCTCCGCACGCTTCACCATGCCAATGCTGCCACCACGCACCGCCTGGGTGTTTTTGCCAAAGCGCAGTGACGACGAGGAGAAGACAGGAATCCCTGCAGCTTTCGCTTCCGCGAAAATCTTGACCGCATCCACCAAAGTGCCAGCAATTGGCTTGTCGATGAACACCGGCTTGTGCGCCGCGAGGCAGGGGCGGAGTTGCTCCAAATGCGGACGGCCGTCATTGGTCTCCAGGAACACCACGTCCACTTTGTCGAGCAGGGCGTCGATGCTTGGGACGATCTCCACCCCCATTTCCTTGATCTTCTCCGTGTATTCAGGAACCCGCTTCAAGCTGGATTCAATGTCCTTGGAACCCTGCGCATAGGCGGCCACCATTCGCACCCCCATCACCTCAGGCTTCTGAGGGGAGGCATTCAGCGTCTTCGTGAACGCCAGAACGTGGGAAGTATCGAGACCAATGATGCCAGCGCGGATGTTTTGTGCTGAAAGCGGGGCCGCCAGGGCTAGAAAAAGCGGAACGAGTAGGGAGACAGTGCGTGTCATGACAAATTACAACGTTCAGGGCCTGTCCGGCTTGCGTGCCGCCATGACCTGAACTGGGTTCTTTGTGCACTTGCCCTGACAGCGCGCCACCGGAGCCTTACGAAAGCGGCCTGTCCGCCAATTTTGAGAATCACCAGCCATCCTTTGCGGCACTCAAATGTGACATCTTGATGCAGCACGGGATGTCAAAAAAAAAGAACCAGACGGAGACGTAATCCTCTGCTAATCAGCGTCTCCCATTTCGATCATGTCAGATTCTTCAGTTCCCGCCCAGCCCGCCATCTCCGAGTGGAAAGAGATCGTCGCCAAGTTTCAGGTTCCCTCCGTCCCTCGCGCTGTGTGGCAAATTGTAAACACCCTCGTTCCTTACTTTGCGCTCTGGTATTTGATGTGGCGCAGTCTTGCCGGCTCCTACTGGGTCACGCTGGCCCTGGCTGTGCTCGCAGGACTTTTTGTCGTGCGCATTTTCATCATTTTCCACGACTGCGGCCATGGCTCCTTCTTCAAATCCAAGAAGGCCAACGACGTTCTGGGGTTCATCACCGGCATGCTGACCTTCACGCCCTATGGCCACTGGCGCTGGCAGCACGCCGTGCATCACGCCACCTCAGGCGACCTCGACCGCCGCGGTGAAGGCGACATCTGGACGCTCACCGTCCAGGAGTATCTGGAGGCATCCCGCTGGAAAAAGTTCGCCTACCGGCTGGCACGCAATCCCTTCATCCTGTTCATCGTCGCTCCTCTGGGTCTGTTTTTGATCTATCAGCGCTTCCCGTCCCCCTCAGCCAAGGGCAAGGACCGCCAGTCCGTCCTGTGGATGAATGTCGCCCTGGCGCTCATGGTCGGAACCATGTGCTGGCTCATTGGTTGGAAGGCTTATTTCATGATTCAGCTGCCGGTCACCATGGTGGCTGGAGCCGCAGGCATTTGGATGTTCTATGTGCAGCACCAGTATGAGGACGTTTACTGGGAGCACCACGATTCCTGGAACTACACCACGGCTGCGCTGCAGGGCAGCTCCTTCTACAAGCTGCCGAAAATCCTCCAGTGGTTCACCGGCAACATCGGCTTCCACCACGTGCACCACCTCAGTTCGAAAATCCCGAACTACAATCTGGAGCGCTGCCACAATTCCCACCCGCTTTTCCAGTCCATCAAGCCTCTGACTTTCTGGAAGAGCCTGAAGTGCATCAATCTGCGGCTCTGGGATGAGGAATCACGTCGGCTCGTCGGCTTCAGCCATCTGAAGAAGCATCGCGCCTGATGGATGCGAGCCTCAGCAGAGCAGGGATTTCCGCAGAGCCTCCGCCTCCGCCTGAATGGCCTCCTTGTCAGCCGTCGTCAGGCGGGAAAGGTTCTTGATCTG
>CALDGV010000142.1 GCA_937941745.1 uncultured Prosthecobacter sp.
TCAGAGCCCCCCAGCAGTGACTGCGGCTGTCCGACCTGCCGCAATCGCCCCACCGCGAGCAGCGGCCATAGGCCGACCTGTCCGCCCGCCTCCACCTCCCTCAGTCAAGAGAGGTGGAGAGATCAGAAAGTATGGCCTTATTGGCATCGCAGTTCTGGCTGGATTGATCTTTGCATTCAGCTTTTTGGGCGGAGATAAATCCCAGAAAGGAGCGCAGACAGCAGCGCAGAGACCTGCAATTGGTTCTGGAGGACTTCAGAAGGTTCTTTTCCAGCTCCCAACGGACCGCCAGTTCCCTCCGCAAGACCTGGATCTTGTGCTGCATGTCGTGGCAAACGTAGGTCAGGTCAAAAATGGTAAGGACAGCACGGGAAGACCAATGTCTGCGAACGTCGGTGAGCCTGTTTACGAATGGCATGATCTCGCGCCTCGAGGGCAGGCAAATGTCTTTCGGGCACTACCCGGTGGGGCTGCCATCGCCCCCCTCCGCCAGAACTGGAACCATCAGAATGCCAAGAGCGGACGTTCCGTCCTCGATTTCAGACCACGAGACAGCAAGCCTGCTGCATTGCTGCTCGGTGATGCTGGCAAGGAAGTGGAGCAGTTTCCTTTCGGCAAGGCTCCAGTCAAAGGGCCGCGCGGACTTACCCTGGCTGCCGTTTTTCAAGCAGACGCCTCTCGTCTGCCCACCTGTCCGTTGACGCTGTTTTCAGACGATGGCAGCTCCGTGAAGCTGGTGGTAAACAAAGACAAAAACCTCGTAGCCGAGTTCCAAAATGCGTCAGGCGCCAAGAGCAGCATTACCAGCAAGGACGTGGATGGCACCAAGCCCGTGGCCGCGTTATTGAGTTGGTCCGCAGACTCGGGGGAGGTCGCCTTGCGTGCCCGGGATGGGGCGGACAAGACCTTCAATGGCAAGGGCACGACGCTTCCAGCACCTACCGAGGCCCTTTCCCGGCTGCAGATTGGCAAGGTTTCGGGTGCTTCTGCACCCGGCGGAGCCTCGGCGGATTTGTTTGCAGGCTGGATGGCTGAGATCTGCCTTTATGCCTCCGTTCTGCGTCAGGATCAGATGCAGCTGATCGAGGGTCCCAATTTGAAGAGCTACTATTTCAACAGCATCCCACCTCTCACACAGCGCCTCAAAACCAAGCTTCCGCAGGTGGAGCCGCGTTCGGCTTGGCAGTACAAACCGAGCCAGAATGCCGCAGAAGCTAAAAATGTCGCGGATGGAAATGTCACCAGCCGCTGGGGCACCAAGGCCCGGCAGTCACCTGGACAATGGTTTCAGGTTGAACTCCCTTCAGAGGAAATGATCGCCGGCCTGGCTATGGATGCGCAAGCTGCACCAGCAGACTATCCCCGGCGGTTTCACGTCGAAGTCTCTGCGGATGGCAGAGACTGGGTCAAGGTTCATGAGGCGGAAGGCCGCAGTGCCCTGATCGAGATTGTTTTCGAAACGCCTAAACAGGGGCGTTTCATCCGCATCACCCAGGACAGCTCCACCTCAAGCAATGACTGGAACCTCTACGAGCTCGTGATTTTCAAAAAGTGATGGACGGTCTGGCTTCTTGCCAACTTCGTGGACAACCTCATCGTAAGATTTTCGGGAAGGCTTTGAGGCCTATTCTGCAACTCCTCTTTTGCTCATGGACACCCTTCGTCGTCTGATTTTTGCCATCGCCATCTTTGTCATGGCTTCGATTGTTTTTTCAGTCTGGCGCAGCGGCCGCCCTGGATACGGACTGCTGGACTTCTTGCGCGGAAACAAGCCTTCATCCGGGCAGTTCAGCGCTCCGACTGCTCCCAGGCTGAACGCTGATGATGTGAAGGTGCTCTCCATGATGAACGATGAGTTTGCCAAGCTCAGTGAGGCAGTGCTTCCCAGCGTTGTGAGCATCACGACCAAGACCGTCCGCCGTGGTCAGACAGCCTGGCACCCATTCTTTGGCCTTGTTGCCGGCAGGCCGCAGGTCATTCCAGGCCTTGGCTCCGGAGCCATCATATCCAAGGAGGGGCATGTCGTCACCAACTACCATGTGATCGCGGATGTCAGTGAGGTGATCGTCACCACAAACGACAATCAAAAGTATCCCGCACGCATTTTGGGAGCCAGTCCAGAGCGTGACATCGCACTCTTAAAAATGGAAAAAGCAGGCAAGGATCTGCCGGCCCTGACTTTTGCTGACAGTGATGCGGCACGTGTGGGGCAGATTGTGTTTGCCGTTGGCAATCCATTTGGACTCAGTGGCACGGTCACCCAGGGCATCATCAGTGCACGAGACCGGCATTTGAGCGACAGCCAGCTCGACTACCTGCAAACTGACACCGTGATCAACCCTGGAAACTCAGGGGGGCCTCTCGTCAATATCCGCGGCGAAATCATCGGCGTGAACGTGGCCATCTACCGTGGAGATGAAAATGTGCGAGCTTGGCAGGGGGTGGGGCTTGCCGTGCCAGCCAATGATGCCAAGGCCGTGATTGATGCCATTCTCTCTGAATCCAAAGGCAGCTCTTCGGGGTATCTCGGACTGGAGTTGAGCGCTGAATCCGTGGCCATCGATGCCGCTTTGGGGACTTCACGTACAGGCGCTTTTGTGACGGACCTGGATCCTGATTCTCCTGCTCTGGCTGCAGGCATCAATCCAGGGGACGTGATCACCGCGCTCAACGGGCGCGCCTTCGAGAGTCCTCGGGAACTGCTCGCCGAGATTCGAAAACTGAGTCCCGGTGCAAGAGCCATACTTACCGTCTTTCGTGATGGAAGGCTCGAGCAGGTTCCGGTGACCGTGGGGCAGCGCCCTGACGCCTCTTGATCGGCTTTCAGGCCGCAATGTAGTCTGCGAAGGCACCGACAATGACGGTGACGGACATCGCACCTGCATCAGGAAAGCCAATGCACCCGTCACCCAGCGTCTTGGCACGGCCGAATTTGGCAATCATGGCCTTGCTCGCCTCCATGCCCGCAAGGGCGGCTGCATTCACGGCTGAAATCGCTTCTGGCAAAGGCAGCGTGCTGACATCAGCCGCCTTTTCCGCTGCAGGCTGCATGGCATCAACGACAGTTTTGTCCCCAACAGCGGCTCCTCCACGCTGCTTCACTCCTTCGACGCCGGCTTGCAGGAACGCTGCAAGCGCCAAGGAGTCGAAGCTGTCTTTGCCAGCCAGGGCCTTGCCGCCATTGCGGAAAAAGGTTCCGAAGATGGCACCACTGGCACCGCCCATGCTGCTCATCATTGCAATTCCAACAGAGGCGAAGGCCTTTTCGATGGATTCAACGTCGCCCGAGAGAAGCTTCTCCTTGGCTGCAGTCATCCCGCGTTGCATTCCAAGACCGTGGTCACCATCGCCAAGATTACGGTCCGCTTCGGAAAGCTGGGGCTCGGCGGCGATCACACGATCACATGCGAGGATGAGCATGGCTTTGACGTCGTCTTTGGAGAGGCTGTTTTTGGGCATGGCGGCGGATGGTGGCGGCAGGAGGGATGGCGTCAAACGAGAAGACACAGGAATCGGTGCTTCAGACCGGGGCCAGGAGGGCTGATGTGAACCAAAGAGCCCTGGGAAGATGGAAGGGGCCTTTGAACAGGCTGCCTTTGGCATGCTGCGAGGGGGAACCATCCCTGTGCAGCCAGCCAAACCATTCCCCATGCTCCTGGTCTGGAAAGTGCCTAAAGCTCCAGTCATGAACCTTGGCGTGCCAGTCGGCATATTTGGCGTCGTGAGTGATCTCGTGGGCGAGTGCAGTAGCGATGATGCCCTCGCAATGGGGCCACCAGAATTTCATGTCCTGCCAGTATTCGAGGACTGGCTTGTCCTGAAGGTCGCGGAAGTATAGAAGGCCTCCATGTTCAGGATCCCAGCCGCGCCCCCACATGGCGTCGAGGATCTGCAGCCCCAGCTGAAGATAGCTTTTTTCGCCACGCAGACGGCCCTCATGAAGGATGAACCAAGCGCATTCAATGGCGTGCCCCGGATTCAGAAGCCGCCCCTCCGCATGATGGATGATACTGCCATCGGGGGCGGTCGTTTCCATGAGAACGCCAAGGTCTGGCTTCCAGAAAAGACGCTGGATGTCGTAGATGAAGCGGTCGATCCATTCCGTGGCACTGCGTCCATGGAGTTCAATATGCCCCAGGTTTGCCCGAAGCTCCTGAGCAGTGGCAATGCCGATCATGAGAGGGGCGAGACCGATCATCGGTCTCGTGTCAGAATTGACTTTGGGGGTCATGATTCCAGGCTCAAACGAGTGCCTCATGTAGCTGGCAAAGTCACGCAGAGCGGCATCACGATAGCTTTCGTCACCTGTGGCGCGGGCGTAGGCTGCATGAGCGATGGCAGAAAAGGCTTCAGCATAGACATAGCGTCTCATCCGTAGCGGCTTTCCATCGCGGGTGACGGTAAAGAAGAGCTTTCCATCCGTGGCATAACCATGTCGGTCAAGAAACGCGATGCAGGAGCCTGCCGCGTCCAAATACCGTCGGTCCTGGCAGACTGTGTTAAACAGGGTGGCAAACATCCAGCCCGCACGCCCCTGAAACCACAGGCTTTTGTCTGTGTCGATGATGCTGCCGTCCCGGTCCAGGCAGGTGAAAATACCGTCATGCTCGCTGTCCATGCCATGGCGCAGCCAAAAGGGGATCACGTCATCCAGCAGCGTGGACCGATAGAAGGAGTGCAGTTCTGCCCGCCGGGCTGGGTCTGTGAGATATGCCATGGTTGTGCATTTCATGTGCGATGGACGGCGAAGGCAAGCCAGCAGAGCTCTTGCCTGCATTTCAGGTGAAGGAACGGCCAGGCTCAGGCCGTGCTATGTATCCCCCCTTTCTTGAAAATGACGTTTTTGGCACGACATCCGATTCTCCGTCTCTTTGCCTCTCCTCAGCACTTGTGGCGCACGATGTCACTGGGCCTGAAGAGCATCTGGCTGAACAAATTGCGGTCCTTTTTGACGGCTCTTGGGGTGATTTTTGGGGTGGCTTCCGTGATTGCCATGCTGGCGATCGGTGAAGGCGCCAGTCACGAAGCTCAGGAGCAGATCCGCCGCCTGGGCAGCCAGAACATCATCCTGGAGAGCGTCAAGCCACCGGACGGGCAGGGGTCGGCAGCGGAGACCCGCAGCATGGTGATCGAGTACGGGCTCACGCTGCGTGACATCCAGCAGATCCGCCAGACAGTTCCTGGAATCGAGGTGGTGGTGCCCTCACGCATTCTGAGTGAAAACATCTGGTATCATGACCGCAGTGTGGATGGGCAGATTGTCGGAGCTCTGCCCATCTACCCGGAGATGCGGAACCGGAAGATCCTGAGCGGCCGCTTCTTCTCCGACTTGGAGATGAACGAAAAGCTGCCGGTCTGCGTGCTGAACGAAAACGCCGCCCAAAAGCTTTATCCTCTCTCGACTCCTGTGGGGAAATCCATCCGCATCAAAGGGTTCTACTATCGAGTTCTGGGAATCATCCAGAACGAAGGAGCGCGAGTAGGTGGAGATGAGAGCACCCTGGCCTCATCGGACTCGCAGGTGTTTATTCCATACACCACGCTCATGGACCACTATGGAGAAACCTTCTTCCGCTTCCGCAGCGGCAGTTTTGAGGCTGAAAAAGTGGAGTTCCACGAAGCGGTGGTCCGGGTGATGGATGTGAACCAGGTTGAAAGCCGTGCTGAGGCCATCCGGCAGATCTTGACGAGCAATCACAAGAAGGATGACTGGCGCATCATTGTGCCCGTGGAGCTTTTGCGGCAGGCCGAGCGCACCAAGCGCATCTTCTCCATCGTATTGGGCAGCATTGCTGCGATTTCCCTGGTCGTGGGGGGGATTGGTATTATGAACATCATGCTGGCCAGTGTGACCGAACGTACACGAGAGATTGGAATTCGACGCGCTCTGGGGGCACGGCAGGCAGACATCGTGGTCCAATTCCTGATTGAAACGGTCCTGCTTTCCGGAGCTGGCGGGGTGCTGGGCGTTATCCTAGGAGTTTCCATCCCCATTGCGGTGCAGCACTTTGCAGGCGTGACCACGGTGGTTAAATTCTGGTCTCCTGCGCTGGCATTCCTGATTTCGGTGATCACTGGGATCGCGTTTGGCATCTATCCTGCCCGTCGTGCCGCCCAGATGAACCCTGTGGAGGCGCTCAGGCACGAATAACTCCAGTGCCAGCCTGCGTCCCAGTCGCCCGTCGAAAGTGGGATTGGTGCATTTTCATCTTGTTTGCCCCTGGGCTCGTACGCAGACTTAACTCTCCATCCCCCCAACCACCGTGGTTATGAAAGTGCTCCATCCTTCTCGTCTCATTGCGCCTCTGCTCCTGCTGCCTTTCGCCCTTTCTGCTGAAGTTCACATGTGGACCAGCAAGGCGGGTACTGTCCTCGAAGCCGAAATGACAGGCGTTGATGTCACGGCGCGCACCATTTCGCTCAAGAAGACGGATGGCTCTGTGATCACCATCCCGATTGATGCCCTGAGTGACGCAGACAAATCCTATGCGGCAACGGAATGGAAGAAAATGCAGGCAATGCCATCAGCTGCGCCAACTGCGGCTAAGGCACCCGCCGCAGCGCCGGCAACGCCCGCTCCATCCACGGCACCAGCTTCGCCCGCCGCTGCTCTTGCTGCACCAGTACCCGCTGCTGGAGGTGCAGGCAAGCCAGCTCCAGCTCGTCCTGCACTGGCAATTCTGCCTGCCAAAACCTTCAAGGCACCCAATAGCGCTGACTATGTCAGCAAGGTCCTCAAGACAAGACCGCGCCTCCTGCATGCCCAGACTGGGTGGTCTGCGCTCAAGAGCTTGATCGCCACAGACCCGAATTTCGCCAAGATGGCGGCGAACTTGAAGGCGGGTGGAGAGAAACTGCTCGAAGCGCCTGAGCTGACACGAGTATTTGGAGAGCAGCGCGGCACGGTGACGCCTGGTTCCAAGGCCATGTACCGCATGGCTGCGCTGGGTGCTCTGCACTTTTTGGACGGGGATCCCCGATGGAAGGAGCGCGCCATTCGCGAAATGGTCGCCATCACAGACCCTGCCACCTTCCAGAATTGGTATGTGGATGAGCCGGAGGTGACTTCGGATTTCTTGATCGCCGCATGCCTGGGCTACGATTACTTCAAGGATGGCTTCACTGCCAAGCAGCTCACGGATGTGAAAACCTACATGGTCGAAAAGGGTGTGGGGGCGCTTGCTGCACGGCTGAAAGGTGAACCCATTCCCGAGTCGGCTCGTGGGAAAGCTGCAGGGGTGGATGATCCCGCTAAAGCCAAGGGCCCTGCCAAAGGAGCTCCAAAGAAAGCCGAGGAGGACGAACCCGACGCCGAACACATGGCCATGGCTTCAGCATTGTTGATCTCGGCCATCTGCCTTGTAGATGATGATCCAGGCGCCTCGAGGCAGGCTGTCGATGCTGCTGGCAAAGTCTTTGGCAAAGGGATGCTGCGTTTTGCTCCAGCTGGCATCTGGCCCGAGGGCATGCAGGCTGGCGAGCAGGTGCTCGACTATGCCATCATGGTTCTGCAGACCTTGAAAACAAATGCGGGTGGTGACTTTGGGTTCAGCATGCTCGAAGGCATTCCGCAAGCTGGTCTGGCCAGACTGCATCTTGTCGGCCCCTTTGGGACTCTCTTCAATTATGGTGACACTGATGCGACCTCACTCAGCCGCCCCTGGGTCGGCACTTGGCTCGCCGGGGTGCATGGCAACTTTGGGCAAAAAGGTCTTACCGCCGCCAGCGCAGGTTCAGCCGGTGCAGACAATGCCTTTCTGAGCCTCGCAGGCCACATCATCTACTACAATCCTCATGCTGCAGGGGATGGAACTCCTGATGCCTTGGATTATGGAGTCGCTGGCGGACAAATCGCCGCCCTTCGGTCGGCCTGGGATCGTGGCGCTTATTACGTCGGTTTGAAAGGCGGCGACAACCGGGTGCCCGCAGCACAATTGGACCTCGGAACTTTCGTTCTTGATGTCGCTGGAAAACGCTGGGCCGTAGAGCTGGGTTCAGAGAGTGATCGAGCGCCAGGATTTGAACCCAAGGCTGCAGATCGCACCAAGCGCTATCAGCTCTACATTGAAGGAACCCCAGGCCAGAACACCTTGGAAATCGGGCAGGAAGAGGAGTTCCCCGCAGCCAAGAAAGGTGCACCACCTCCCAAGCCCGTTATCAGCACGAATCAAAGCCTCGACGGCAGGGCTTCGGTTCTTTTCGTTCAAAGTCTTCCGAACGCAGGTCTGGCAGCCGTGGATTTGAAAGATGCCTATTCAAAAGCTGCCAAGGAAGCAGTTCGCGGAGCCATGCTGGTTCGAGGAGGAGCAAAGAGCTACGTGGTGATTCAGGATGACCTGGTCATCAAAAACAACACGAACGTGACATGGAAAATGCACACGCGGGCCGAGGTCGTAGTGGATGGAAAAAGCGCCACGCTCACGGACAAGGATCAAAAACTGCATGCCGTCATTCTATCACCCGCTGGCGCGACATTCAGCACCGAGGAAGCTCCAGAACCAGCAAGTGAGCAATCCAAGAGGCTTAACGGCATCAGGGTGCTCAAGGTCAGTCTGCCTGAAATCAAGGGCGCCCAGACCATCAGCATTGCCTTCGCTCTCAACGAGCCACCACCAGCTCATCCCGTGAGCCCCATCGCCCAGTGGGTGGGGAAAAAATAAGCTTCCGTGCTCTAGTTTATTCTGGTGGCAGGCTCCTCAAGCCTGCCACTTTTTTTGCAGGTCTCGACCCCTCAGTAGG
>CALDGV010000143.1 GCA_937941745.1 uncultured Prosthecobacter sp.
GCGATGCGCCTCTTTCTGATGCGATCTGGGAACTGAATGAGGTCGTCGAAGATGGAATAGATGACGGGCGTGGCGAGCAGCGTGAGCAGCAAGGATAGGCTCTGGCCGCCGAGAATGACGCCCGCCGTGGCATTGTTATAGGCGGCACCGACGCCCTTCGCAGTCATCATGGGGATCATGCCCGCGACGAAAGCCAGCGTGGTCATGAGGATGGGGCGCAGACGTTCTTTGTTGGCGAGCAGGATGGCATCGAGCCGGTCCATGCCTTTGGCACGAAGCTGGTTGGTGTGGTCGATTTGCAGGATGCCGTTCTTTTTCACCATGCCGAAGAGCACGAGGATGCCGAGCATGGAGAAGATGTTCACCGACTGCTGGAAGAGGATGAGCGAGAGGATGGCAAAGGGCAGCGTGAGCGGCAAGGCGAGCAGAATGGTGAGCGGATGCACCCAGCTCTCAAACTGCGCGGCGAGGATGAGATACATGAAGATGAAGGCCATCAAAAAGGCGACCATGAAAGCCTTTCCCGCCTTGGCCATTTCCTTCGAGCGTCCGGCGCTGCCACTGGCGTAGTCGGCAGGCAGGTTGAGCTTCTTCACGGCGGCGGCGATGCCATCAAGGATTTCGGTTTCACCCACTCCAGGGGCGTTGTTGGCGGTGATGGTGACCTGGCGGCGGCGGTTGAGACGGTTGATCTGCGAGGGGCTGTCCGTGTTGTCGAGCGTGAGCAGATTGGTGATGGCGACGGGTCCGGCCTTGGTGGAGGGCACGGTGAGGAGATTGAGGATTTCGCGGGTGTTGCGGTAGCTCTCCTCAGCCTGGAGATGGATGTCGTATTGCTCGCCGCTGTCGTCGAAGGTGGAGATGTCGAGACCGCCGACGAGCAGGCGCAGCGTGCCGGAAATGTCCTGGATGCTGGCTCCCATCTCGCCTGCTTTGTTGCGGTCCACGCTGCCGGAGATTTCAGGCTTGCCGGGAATGAGAGTGCTGTCGAGGTCGCGGATGCCGGGGAGGTCTTTGACGTCTTTGATCACTGATGCCGTGGCGCGGGTAAGCGTGTCGAGGTCAGGGCCGGCGATGAAATACTGCACGTTGGCGCTGGACTGGCCCGTGTTGAAAGGCGGGACAGAGAGCACGGTGATGCGCCATTCCGTGGGGAAACGCGGCACGATCTCTTTGCGCACGCGGTCCATGAGGGTCTGCTGGTCTTCGCGCAAAGCGGGATCATTCAGGCGCACGAAGATGCCTGCGAGATTCGGCGTGCGCTGGTCATTGTCCCCGATGGTGAGAAGTGTGCCGTCCACGCCGGGCAACTCGCGGATCGCACGGGCGAAGCGCTCGGCCATGAGATCGGTGGCGGCGAGGCTGGTGCCCTCCGGCGTGCGGATGTTCACCACGAACTCCGCCTCCTCCACCGGCGGCAGGAAGCTCTTTTGCACGATCTTCATCAGCGTGGGCACGGTGGCGAGAATGCCGAAGCAGCCCAGCACGATGATCCAGCGATGCCGCATGGAAAAGCGCAGCAGCATCATGTAAAACGCCTCCACCGGGCGGTAGAAGATGTTTACCAGATGCTCCAGCCAGGCGTCAAACCGCGTGGCGTGGCCTTTGCGGAACATGCGGGCGGAGAGCGTGGGCGTGAGCGTGAAGCTGACCAGCAGCGAAACCGCGATGGCGAAAGCCATGGTGAGGCCGAAACTCTTCAGGAACATGCCCACAATGCCGCTGAGGAAAGCCACGGGCACGAACACCGCGAGCAGCGATAGCGTGGTGGCCAGGACGGCCATACCGATCTCCTTCGGTCCTTCCACGGACGCGGTGAAGGAGTCCTCGCCCTTCTCTTCCATGTGGCGGAAAATGTTTTCCACCACGATGATGGCATCATCAATGACGATGCCGACCGCCAACGCGAGGGCGACGAGGCTGATGACGTTTAATGTCACTCCCTGCGCCCACATAACGCCGAACGCGGCGATGATGGAGGTGGGAATCGCGAGCGCGGAGATGATGGTGGCGCGTGAGTTGCCAAGGAAAATCAAAACGATCACGGCGGCGAAAATGGCCCCCAGCACCAAGTGCTCCTTCACCGCGTGAACGCTGGTGCGGATGACTTGCGACGTGTCGCGCACTATTTCGACCTCGTAGCCTGCGGGCAGCAGTTTTTTAACATCGCCGAGCTTCTCATTCACCGCATCCACCACGGCCACCGTGTTTGTGCCGCTTTGTTTACGGATGGAGAGCACCACAGAGGGCACGCCATTGTTACGGGCCACGGTATTTTGCTCCTCGGCCCCGTCTTCCACACGCGCCACGTCACGCACGCGGACCAGGCCGCCGTCCGCCTCGCGCAAGACGAGCATGCCGATCTCCTCCACGCTCCGTGCCTTGCCCAGCACGCGGAAGCCCGCCTCGCTGGCCGCATTCTTCACCGTGCCGGCAGGGATTTGCACGTTCTGTGCGCGGAGGCCGCGCTGCACGTCCGCAGCGGTCAGATTGTAGGAGCGCAGCCGCATCGGATCGAGCCACACATTGATCTGCCGCAGTCTTCCGCCCAGCAGCGTGATCTGCCCCACACCACCCACGCTTTCAAGCTGGCGCCGCAACACCTTGTCGGCAAACTCGGTGATCTCGCGCACCGGCTTGTCGGCCACGAGGGCGATGTTTAAAATAGGCGCGGCATCGGGATCGAGCTTCTCGATGATCGGCGCGTCCACCTCCTCCGGCAGATCGGGGATGATACGGGCGATGCGGTCCCGCACTTCCTGTGAGGCCACGTCGATGTTTTTCTCCAGCACAAAAGTCACCAGCACCTGCGAGATGCCCTCGCTTGAAATGGAGCGCAGTTCATCAATGCCTGCGACGGTGTTCACCGCCTCCTCAATCTTGTCCGTGATCTCGGTTTCGATCTCCTTCGGCGTCGCGCCGTCCTGCCGTGTGACGATGCTTACTGTGGGGAAGTCAATCTTTGGAAACCGATCCACCGGCAGCTTCGTGTAGCCTAGCACCCCCACGACGACGAAGACGAGGATGATGACGCTGGCGAAGACCGGGCGGCGGACGGAGATAGCGGCGAGCCATTGCATGAGCGTGTGAAGTGAAAATTAAGCGGCGGGTTCAAAGCGAAGCCCATCGGCGGCCTCTGCGCTGGGTTTAGCCAGCAACGGCTCACCGGCGGCGACTCCACGCCGGATTTCTGTGAAGCCCTCGCGCGTCTCTCCCACCTCCACGAGGCGTTCGGAGATCGTGTTGTCTTTGGTGATGACGAAGACCTTGCGGCGCGAGCCTTCGATGCGCAGCGCCCCCTCCGGCACCGCGACGGCTTTTTCCTCACGAAGCAGGATGCGCGCATCGCAAAAGAAGCCGGGCCGCAATTTGCTTTCCGCGTTGTCCACCGTCGCCTCAATCACCAGATCACGCGAGGCCTCGCGCATCGTCGCGCCAAGGAATTTCAACTTGCCCGTGAAGCGCTGCGCCGGGAACGCCGCCGTGGTGAACTCCACCACCTGACCGATGACCAGAGCGCCAACTTCCGTCTCCGGCACACTCAGCACGAGCCGTAGCGTGGACAGATCCACCACGCGGGCGACAGGGGAATCCGCCTTCACATACTCGCCTGGCTCCACCATGCGCTCCGCCACCACACCGCCAAACAACGCGCGGATCACGCAGTCATCGAGCGTCTTCTGCGCCAAGGCCTGACGTGCCTCCGAGGCCGCCAGTTCCGCCTCGCGCGCGGCGACTTCCGTGAGCAGCTTTTGGTAATCCGCATCCGCCACCGCCTTTTTCTCCGCCAGCGGCTTGTTGCGCTCCTGCTCGTTCTTCGCCAGCGCCAGCCGCGCCTTCGCCAGACCCACGGAGGCCGCAGCCTCCGCCAGAGAGAGCTTGGGCTGGCGCTCGTCGAGCTTCGCCAGCACATCGCCCGTCTTCACCACGGAACCACGTTCAATCGAAGCCGAGACCACTCGCCCCATCGAATCCGCCGCCACCACGGCGTCATTCTGTGCGGCGAGCTGCCCCGTCACACGCAGGAAACGCGGAAAGGCACGTTCAGCGGCCTGCACGGTGGCCCCTTTCACGATCACCGGCGCTACTTTCGGCTTTTCCGCCTGCGGAGCCGGTGCCGGAGCTTTGTTGCAAGCCACCAGCGCAAGCGCGGCAGCGGTTAAGATGCAGAGTAAGGTCGTTTTCATGCTGAAGTGCGTTTCTTGGAAAGGGTTGTCTTTGGCGTCCCGAGTCCCCGGAGCGCCATGTCCGCGATGCTGTCCGCCAGCCGAGCGATACCCGCCTCCGCCTCCGGCACGGCAAATCCAAGCCGCCCGATCACCTCACGGCTGTGGTCAAAGTGGACGCACATCGCAACAATTTGATGCGCCGCCATCTCCCGCCCATCCTTGTCCAGCGAGTCTCCCGCCAAGGCATTCACAATTTTGACGAGGTTCGCGAAATTCGGCTTGATGATCAGCTTCACCAGCTCGCCCAAGGCTGCCGTCGGCTGCCGCATCTCATGCGCCATCAGCCGTCCCAGCACCGGATGCGCCGTGCGTCTCAGCAGCACAAAGCGCAGGCAAAACTGAATCCATTCCCGCAACGACTGCTCAGGTTCCTCCGTCGGCTTCGGCGGCGGCTCCTGCTCCAGCAACTTCCGGTGCGCCGCCAGCAGCACCTCGCGGTAAAGCCCCTCCTTGCTGCTGAAGTAATAATTGATCGACGCCACATTCACCCGCGCCTTCAGGCTGATCTCCCGCACGCTTCCCGCCGCAAACCCCGCCTTCGCAAACACCACCCCCGCCGCCACCAGGATACGCATCTTGCGCGCCTTCGGGTTACGTTCTCGAGTGGGGCGCGTGAGGGTCATGGGCATTGGAGTTAAATGGCTGTTTATAAACGGACGTTCCATTAACCATGCGCAGACTCTTGTCAACGTGTGAGATGAGAATACCCTGCGGGTGGAGACAAGCGGGTCATCTACCAAGTGGCGTGGGCTATATGCACCAATTGGCAACTGGTCATTCAGGCTGCCATGCCTCCATCGCGTGACTGGCTGCTCCGAGCGCACCAGCGTCATCGCCAAGGGTCGAGGGGATGATGTGCGGCGGCATGTCGCGAAGGGCGGGCATGAGCGTAGCAGC
>CALDGV010000144.1 GCA_937941745.1 uncultured Prosthecobacter sp.
GCCAGGTGGCATCAGTCAGATACCAGATGGATTTGGGAAGCTGGGGGTCCTGCTGCTTCCAGCCGGGCTCGGAGGCGCGGCGGGCCGAACTGCGGCACATTTCCGGATCGTCATCGTAGTGACCGCCGCGAGCAACGTGCGGATAGGGCGTCTTGGAAGGGATCCATTGATTGCCACCCAGGCTGGACACCGTCTTGAATCCATCCGGCAGATATTGATCAAGGCACCATTCGCAGACGTTGCCATAAATGTCGTGCAGTCCCCAGGGATTGGGTTTCAGCTTGCCGACCTGGCTGTACTGGAAGTTGGGGGCATTCTCAAAGAACCAGGCATATTCCTTCAATTGAGCAGGATCATCGCCAAAGAAGTAGGCGGTCTTGGTTCCAGCACGTGCGGCATACTCCCACTCGGCCTCGGTCGGCAGACGGTAGAAATGACCGGTCTGGGCTGAGAGCCACTGGCAGTATTTGTTGGCAGCGTGCTGAGTCATGCAGATGGCCGGGAAGCCGTTTCGGCCCATGCCGAAATCCATCGGCTGATAGGGTGGCGTAGGCTGGGAAATAAGGTCTTCGGGCTTGTCCGTGGCAGCCCAGACTTTGCGGCTGCCATCCTTGTTGCGGCCTTCACTGGTCAGCTGGAAGGGCTCGTATTCATCCCAAGTGACCTCGTATTTGCCCATCCAGAAGGGTTTGATCTTCACGCTGGCCTGCGGGCCCTCGTCATCGGCACGACCCGATTCGGCATCAGGACTGCCGATCATGAATTCACCACCCTTGATGGCCACCATGGAGTAGGGGGCGCCTGTCTTCGGGACTTTGGCATCGTAGTTCTTCATGTCAGACTCGGCCTTCTCTTTGGAGGAGGTCTGGACGATGAAGGCGTGGATCTTTTTAACCAGTTCGAGAGTGTCCGGATTGTTGGTGGCCACTGCGGCCTTCTCCTTCGCGACGAGCTTGATGTCATCTGGCCAGACAGCCCCCTGCTCGACCCAGCCTTTCAGAATGGCGATCTCCTCTTTCTTCAGAGGACCACCGCTTTTCTTGGGCGGCATCAGGTCATCTTCGTCTTCAGCCAAGGCGGTGAGATGATAGATGGCGCTCTTCTCTGGATGAAAGGGTAAAATGTTGGGAGCATTCTCCCCCGTCTCAAAAGCCTGTTTCTTGGTGCTCAAGATCCACTCACCCTTGTCCTTTTCAGGATTGTGGCAGCTGACGCAGTTCTGTTCCAGAATCGGCTGGACATGCTTCACAAAATCGATGCGTGGTTTCACCCCCAGCGTGACTCCCGCAGGCCATTCGGCCCCCTGTTCGATCCAGTTTTTGATGACTTCGATCTGAGTTTTGTCGAGCAACCCCTCTTTCTCAGGAGGCATCACCATGTCATCGTCATGGGGAAGGATGAGCGTCGTGTAGATGGCGCTCTTCTTGATGTCTCCCGCCGTCAGGCCAGGGCCGTTTTCATTCCCCTTCGCCGCATCCTCCTTGGTGTGAAGACGGAAGTCGCCTTTGTCTTTTTCAGCACCGTGGCAATGGGTGCAGGCGGCTTCGAGGATGGGCTTCACCTGGGTGTTGAAGTCCACTTTGTCAGCGGCAGCGGCCGGAAGGGCCAGCGCGGCGAGAAGGAGTGAAGAACGGAGCATGGGCATGAATGAGGACTGGGTCTTTAGGCGGCTATTCCACCCTGGAAACTGAAAAATTCGCTCACGACCAGGGTGCAGGATCATTCACTTTCGCAGTAAAAGCATGTGCCTTCCCGACACTCCCCAAAGCCCCCTTCCCGGCTAGGCGTTTGCATTGTCCCGCATCGTGGCCGATAGAACCCTTTCAAATTCTCTTCCCCCATAACCTACCTGTGAGCGCCAGCCTTCATTCCGAGCCGAAAAAGAAACCCTCCCTCCTCAGTCGCCTGAAGGACAAGCTGAAGAAAGCCATCGGCCTCGGTAAAAAGAAGTCTA
>CALDGV010000145.1 GCA_937941745.1 uncultured Prosthecobacter sp.
ACATACCGCTGTGACGCGGCAAGACGTAACAAAGTCGTCACATGGAAGCCTTCCGCGAACAAAGCCTCATGCTCTTCAGCGTGCCGGTGATCCTCATTGCCATCCTGGCCGAGATCGCCCTCACGCATTTCCGCCACCTCCGCGCCTACACCTGGCGGGAGACGCTGACGAACTTCTACCTGGCGGGGCTGAACGGCTCGCTGGACCTGCTGCTGCGCGCGGTGGTGGTGCTGCCGCTGCTGAACCTGGCCTGGGAGCACCGCTTCTTCACGATCGAAAAAGGCTGGCTGTACTGGACCGCGCTGTTTGTGATCGAGGACTTCGCCTACTATGCGCTGCACTTTGTGGACCATCACTGCCGGCTGTTCTGGGCGGTGCATGTGACGCATCATTCGTCGCCGGAGTTCAACCTGACCACGGGCTTCCGCTCCTCAGTCTTCCAGCCGGTGTACCGCACGGCCTACTTTGCGCCGATCGCGCTGATGGGTTTTGAGCCGCTGGACGTGCTCTTCATGTATGCCGCCACGCAGATTTACGGCAGCTTCATCCACACGGAGCAGATCCGGAAGCTGGGCTGGCTGGAGCACATCCTGGTCACGCCCTCCCACCACCGGGTGCACCACGCCTCCAACGCACGTTATCTGGACAAGAACATGGGCATGTGCCTGATCGTGTGGGACAAGCTGTTCGGCACCTTTGCTGCGGAAGATCCCTCGGATCCGCCGCGCTACGGGCTGACGAAGGAGATTCCGGACCGCGGGCCGCTGAACATTGTCTTTCACGAATGGCGGGACATGCTGCGGGACTTCCGCGCCAGCCCCCTGCCCTGGCGGCAGAAGCTGGGCTATCTGCTGCGCGGCCCGGGCTGGAAGCCGCAGACCACGCTGGCACCTGGGCAGCTTCCCGGCAGCTAGGCCAGGGCGGCGACCAGGGAGTCGAGGTGCTGCCGCGCGCGGACGATTTCAGCCGTACTTTCGGCGGCGGTGGGCATGATGGGAATGCCGCGCGGGGTGGGATGCATGAAGACCTCGGTGGGACCGGTGAAGCGGGTGTCCTTGAGGGCCTGAAGCAGCGGCTTCCAATCCAGCGGACCCCGTCCGGGCATCTGCTGAAGCTCTTCATCCTTGGGCATCGGCTTCATGCAGCCTTTCCCATGCTCCCAGGCATAGAAGAGGGTCATCTTGCGGTCGATGTGGCGGATGAGCCCGCTGAGCAGGGCGGTGTCCTGCGGCAGATGGTAGGGAGCCAGGGCGATGCCGATGCCGGGCACCTCGCGGATGGCATCGGCCAGCCAGCGAAGGGAGTCGGGCGTGTCGATGAGGTTGTTGACGTGGTTCTCAATGCCGATGCTGACACCGCTTTCCGCAGCGAGGGCGGCATGAGGCTTCATCTTTTCCGCAAAGGCCAGGACATTGGCCTTCAGCTCCTGGGCGCTGAGGCCCTTCCAGGGACCCTCGCCGCCCGTGACGATAAAGGAGCCGCCGAGCTGCTTCACCAGGCCGATCTCCTGCGTGAGCTTGAAGGGGCCGAGGTCATAGCGTGTGGTGCCGCCGAAGCCGATGCCCTGTTCCTTGAGCAGGGCCGCGAACTTCTCCACCCCCAGGCTGTCGAGCTCTTCGCGCTGGGTGCCGTGCTTCTTCGGCCAGAGCTCGATGGCTGTAGCGCCCGTCTTTTTCACCTCGGGCAGAATCTCTGCGAGCGGGAGGCTGCCATACATGCTGGAGGCCAGCATGTAGTGAAGCTTCCAGGGGGATTCGGCAGCCGCCACGGGAGCAGCGGCGAGGGCGGAAAGGGATTGAAGAAAACGGCGGCGGTTCATGCGGAAGGAATCAACGCCGCAGCGGCGGCCTCTTCATTCAGCATTCACCGGGCCTGGCTTCAGTTTTTGCCGCATCCTGGAGCAGCCAGGACAGCACCGGAAGGTCGGCAGGCGCCAGATTGACTTCATGCAGGGCCTTTGCAGGCCGCCAGTCCAGCGCGGCATGCTCATGGGCTGTCGGCGGCGGGCTGTCGGCAGTCAGCTGGCAGCGAAACGGATGCAGGACGATCTCGCCCCACTCGTAGCCGTAGGGCACGGGCGGACCGGACTGCACGACGGTGATCTGGCAGCCCAGTTCCTCCGCGATCTCCCGGTGCAGGGCGGCTTCAGGGCTTTCACCGGGCTCGATCTTGCCGCCGGGAAACTCCCAGAAGCCTGCGAGCCGCTTTCCCTCCGGCCGCTGTGCCACCAGCACCTGCTGCTGATGCTCCAGGATGGCACAGACGACGTGAGTGGCGGGCATGATGGGTGCCAGAAATCAGCTCCAGAGACTCTGCGGGTAGGCCCCGGCAGCCACCAGGGCCCGGATGGAGGCCACAACGTCCGCCTTGTCCTCCGGATAGGTGACACCGAACCAGCTGTCGTTGGACTCGAGCACCTTCACGTCGGCTTTGCCGGCCTGGATGAGGGCGTCCACCTCCTTGGGCACATAGCATTCGGCCTTCATGTCCTGGCCGTTGATCTTGAGGAACTCGGTGAAGGCGGTGCGCAGATGGCCAAAAATGTCAGGCGTGAAGCCAAAGAAGTTCATGGAGACCACTTCCTCGCCCGTGAGCGGCAGGGCGGGCTCCGTCTCGCGGTTCTCGGCACCGCTGGCGGTCTTGAAGATCTTGGTCATCTCCGTGACGGAGCTGAGCATGCCGCTGGCGTCGCGGGTGCAGACGCCGCGGGCCACACTGCCATGGTCGGAAAGGGTGTTCTTGAGGTAGTAGCCCACCATGGAGTAGTGGCTCTTGCCATCATTGGGGCGCGGCGTGGTGAGGTCGGCGGCGATCTTCGCGAAGGCGTCGCGGCCATAAAAATCGTCCGCATTGATCATCAGGAAAG
>CALDGV010000146.1 GCA_937941745.1 uncultured Prosthecobacter sp.
AGGAATTTCATGACGGACCGCTCAAAACGACCACGGCCCATCGTCCTTTCGACTGGGTGCCTGACAACCCTTCAAGCTCTCCCGAAGTTCTGGCACTCAGGCAGCCGGGACACCACCGCACGGACCGACGGGCGACCTCAGGAAATCGAGTCACGAAGCCGGGAAACAGGCCTCAAAACCGGAGAAACAGACCCGCAAACACGCGCAATGAGGTCAAAACACGATTCAGCAGCTCCAAAAACGGCGGAAACTGCCTGAAAACAGAGGAAACAGCGACGCGAAGCCAGGCAGCCCGGTCAAAAACACGCGAAAGCGACCTCCAACGCCAGGAAATGAACTCTCAAGCACGAGAAACAGGCCCGCAAAGCAAGGAAACGGCCCTGGGAGGCCCAGAAAACCCGTTTTCAGCCCCTCATGCCCGCACACGCAGGCATTTCCACATGGCGGAATCAGGCTGAGGGATGGGGACAGGTGGGCCTAAAAAGGGCGGCCCCTTTCGGAAGCCGCCCCTCTTTCCTTCACGGTAACTGGCGCTCTCTCCGCTCACGGTGTCGGTGGGGTGGGCTCAGCAGGATCGTCTTCCGGGCGGCGGCCGCGATCATTGATGGCGCGCGCCGCTTCATAGGCCGCCACCAAAGCGGCTCCCGCAGCCGTGCGGCGCAGCACCAGCATCAGGTCGTCCACCTCCTCCAGCCGCTCTGCCAGGGCGGCGTAGGCACCGCGCAGGCGCTGGTTTTCAGCGGCGCGCTGCTTGATCTTCTGGTCCGGGGAGGCGATCACGGCGGCGTAATCGTCCGCCTCCTTTTTCAGCGCGGCCACGCGGGCGGTGGTGATGTCATAGGCCGCGCCGCCGGGCGTGGCGGCGATCTGGCCCGCCTTCACCTCCAGCAGGCGCGCAGTCTGCAGCAGCGTCTCATCCCGCATCTTCCGCCAGCCGGAGAGCGTCAGGTCAAAGGTGGCGGCTCCGGTCTCGTCCCCGGCGGCGCGGCAGCAGCGCACCACCAGCCTGCCCAGCTCATAAGCTGCATCCTCAAGCTCTTTTTCCTCCCGCCGCTTGTCCGCCGCGCTGCCGGTGGTGGATTCGCTGAGTGTGCGGCCCAGGGCCTCCAGCTCCCCCAGCAGAGCGCGCGCCTCCCCGATGGCATCGGTCAGGCGCTGGGGTGGCTGGTTTTTCCAGAGAGGTTCATGCTCGGGGGCATCCAGGCAGGCGAAGACGGTCTTGCCCATGTTAATCCGGTTCAGGTAGTAGTCATTCATGGCTCTAGGTTGGTGGCGCAGCTTGACGGGTGCGGGTTGAGGTGGCTTGGCGGGCTCTGGCTCAAAACCATCCCAAGTGAGACCGGGTTCATCCCATCGAAGACCTGAATCCCATGTAAGCGGTTCTGGCATGGGCGGATTCTGCTCAGAAAATCCGGCGTTCGGCAAGCCTCTTTTTTGGATGCTTTGCTTATGCCGTGGCGAAGTCCTAACCTTGGCTTCCCGCAAGAAGATGGCCTTGGCAGTCACTGGCTGGCCCAATGCCCTTGGCCCGAACGCCTCGCTCAACCACGACAAAGCTCGGACACCGACCCACCCGCTTTCATCCTCCCATCAAGCTTCTGCCCTGGATGTAGCTGAAGGCGAATGCTGCGTGCCATGTCCCTTTTCAGCGAGATGACATCCATCTGTCAAAATGGTGCAGACGGAACCTGTTTCCCTGCTGCCGAGGAGTCCGATGGAAGGTAATTCGATCAAGATCTCCTCGCGCCATCACATAGCATGATCAAGCGCTCTCAGATGCGGAAGGCTCGTCTGTATGATCATGAATCCATAAGGACTGGTGCATCCTTTCTTTGTCATAAGAGAGATCATGGATCCGGTTTCATTTCCCAAGTCCCACCCGAAAAATAATCCCGAGACACTTCCATGTGAGACCAAGTGCCTTGAAGAGTGCCATTCTCATCATTTGTGGCGGTATATTGAGTACCAAGTAAGGCATTTCCGGCAGACAAAACTTCGCTCTCGTTAAAGAATACAATATCTCGATGCAGCTTACCGTGAATTTTATGAACAGCCCCGAGATTGATCCAAGTTATCTTTCCGGTGAAGCGTCCACCGCTGTCAGGCTTATCCATTTCGAGCACAAATGGCCAGTCATAGTCTGGATGGCGGGCAACCCCTTTGTACCGCTGTGCTTTTAAAGGACTGTATTGAACTTCATTCGGGCCAAGGAGCCCCTCATTTTTTTTGGCGGCCTTTGAAGTCCACTCTGCGATTTGGAAGTACTCTCCCTCTGCGAATGTTTTGATTTTCAAGGTGATGGCGACGACGCTGGAGAAAAAATCTCCCGTTTGGCGAATCTCAGCCCAATGATGAACGAGATAGCTCACGCTGTAAGAGTCAGGGCCAGTCGGTTTAATGGTAATAGCCCAAGGAGCCTCACGAACCATAGTCCATTTTTTTCGGTAAGCTTTTTGTTTTTCTTCCATATCTTTGCGGCTTGTCTTTTTGCCATTGTAGATAAACGGCTCCGCGATGCGCCACGTCAGCGCTTCGGATTTACCGTCCGCGAGATCACGATGCATAAGAGCTACAAACATTTCGATTCGGCGTTCTTGATACTTGTCAGGTGATAGGTTGAGCTTCTCTGGACTTGGGGGCAGAGCCGACGTGAGTGAGGGTATTCCGACAGCTTTTTGACCAGGCGGCGGATTTATCTGGGAAGGTATGTGGCCGGGCAAATTCACCTCTGCCGCATTGGCCGGAGCTAGATTTCGGGAATCGCGCGCGGCATCACTCATAGATGAGATCGGCATGGGTTTACCTGGCTCAACACGCATGGGATACTTAACGTTAGCAAGACGTGGATCCACTTGAGTGAGCAAAGGCGAAAGAGCGGCTGCCTTTTCGTTTCCAAATATGGCATAAGAACAACCGATGAACCAGCCTTCGGCAGTTTGCTCCACCGACATGATCAGAGGTTGATAAGCATCCGTAGACTCCCTCCATATGTCGAATGTCGCACCATTTCGAAGTTCCATAGAGCGCATTGCAGAGGAGTTTACATAAACTTCAAACACGTCCAGCCTTCCATTGAGCTTGTCTGCCGTTGTCAGAGGCTTGCGGTAAACCTTCAAATCAATCTGCTTCAGCTCCTGGATCTCTCGATGCAGCCATGTTGCATTCGCTGCAAAGCCCCTGAAGAAAGCGTCCTTCCAAATCTGCCAACGGATGACATCCCCTTTCCAATCTGACACTTGTTGTAGATACCAAGTTGCGAACTTAATGGCAGAATCATTGTTAGGAACATTTGATGTGAAGATGATGTCGCCGTTCAGGGCCTTTTGAGTATTCTGGGGGGGGGTCACACCTGAAATAACCGCCGTGGGCAGGGTGCGATAATTTTCGCGCGTGATGTGCCAGGAGACTTCCTGCTCAGGGTTCTCCGACCTGAGCCCAAGCATGGTGAGCGCATTGTCCAGCATTCCCGCAGAGGCTAGTGTGCCGTTGTGTGAAGAGATGGCACCATCCGTCTTAAGCCGGAATTTTCCGTCAAGACGGTAGTCCATACGGGTGATGTCTTCTTTTGCCGGAATCGTGGGCCAGACTAGTCTGACAGACTGGTCTGCATCTGTCTTTAATGTGATGCCCCCAAACAACGGCTCAGCCTGGTCGCGAATTCGTCCACGCTGTTCGACGACGATGCTTATTCTGCCATCCTCTACTGGCTTAGCACTGACCACTCCAGGTTCCTTGATAAGCTCTGCGGCATACCCTTCTGAAATCTCATCCATTTCAGCGATGCTGCCATCTTTGCGTTCATAATACACTAGCGGGGCAAAAACTACCGTGCCTTCATAGCGGAATGTGAAGTTCTGGTCTTTGTCAATGTGCAGGTAGGCGGTAAAACTTTCCGGGAGAAGGCACCCGTTTAATAGCAGGATGCTGACTGCAAGTACAATGGCTGCGATAGATCTAGTCATGGCTAATTACCTTGTGATGATATAAGCCTAGGTTTTATTCATGGTCTGTCATTTTCAGCTCAGCCATTGTGAATAAAAGGAAGCAGGTGTTCATTCTGCGGAATTCCAGAAAATGGTGTCAGGCTGCATCTGGCTAACAATAACGATAAGGACCGCGCAAGTCTCGTAGAAGCACCGGTTAAGACCCTGCTGAACGGCCTCGGTCACCTGACTCCGTCAGCTTCGTGGTGAGCGTCCTTATTGCTTAGACGACAGATCAAGTGCCCCGCCGTGGCGGGCTTGGGTGGAGTCGGCGCGCAGCCTGGTTCTCTTCGCCGAAGGGGCTTTCCACCCTCGTCACGCCATGATGTCCTTCACGACGTGCCCGGCGATGTCGGTGAGGCGGAAGTCGCGGC
>CALDGV010000147.1 GCA_937941745.1 uncultured Prosthecobacter sp.
ATCTGCTTCGCGATGGCCTGCGCGGTCACGGCGTGATCTCCCGTGATCATTTTCACGCGAATGCCTGCCGCCTGACACTTCGCCACAGCGGCGATGGCTTCATCACGCGGAGGATCGATCATGCCCTGCATGCCGAGGAAGGTAAGGCCATCGCTGACGTGATGGTGCTCAAAATCTCCATCCACGTGAGAGCCATCACGTCGGCAAAACGCGATGACACGCATACCTTCGACCGCAAACGATTGCGCGGTGGCGCGGATGGCTTCCGCGTCAATGGCGACAGCTTCGCCACGGGCGTCGAGCATGTGCGTGCAGCGGTCGAGCAGCCGCTCCAGAGCACCCGCTTTGTAGATGCGGCGGCCTTCCACATGGTCGTGCAGCGTGGCGCGGAACATGTGATCGCTCTCGAAGGGGATCATGTCCACGCGTGGCGAACCTGCATGGATCGCTACATGGCTCAAACCAGCCTTTCCCGCTGCGACGAGCAGCGCGGCTTCCGTCGGATCGCCTGCGATGCTCCACATGCCATCCTTTTCGATCAAGGCAGAGTCATTGCAAAGCATGCCTGCGTGCAGACACTCATGAAGAGCTGGTTTTGAGGCGGCTTCGAGCTTGTTCCTTGAAGCATCCAGAATGTCCCCCTTCGGTTCATAGCCAGTGCCAGTGACTTCAAAGGTTTCACCACCCGCATAGATGCGCTGCACGGTCATCTTGTTCTGTGTCAGCGTGCCGGTTTTGTCCGAGCAGATGACCGTGGTGCAGCCGAGCGTCTCCACAGCGGGCAACTTACGGATGATGGCACGCCGCTTCGCCATGCGGCTCACGCCGATGGCGAGCACGATGGTGATGGCAGCAGGAAGGCCCTCTGGAATCACACCCACCGCTAGCGCCACGCTGGCCATCAGCATCTCGATGGTGCTGCCGCCACGAAACAAAACCCCATATGCAAACAAGGCCGCAGCCAGTGCTAAAATGACCCACAGCAGGATGCCACTAAAGCGTGCGATTTTTCGCGTGAGCGGCGTGGTCAAATCCACCGCTTCCGCAATGAGAAATGCCACGCGTCCTGTCTCCGTCCGGTCCCCTGTGGCCCAGACAACCCCCGTGCCAGTGCCTGCGGTGACGAGCGATCCCGCGTAGGCCATGTTCACGCGGTCCGCGAGCACCGTATCTGCATGCAACGGATCGGGGCGTTTGGCTGCTGGCACCGACTCACCTGTGAGCGAGGATTCGTCGATTTGCAGGCTCTTTGTCTCGAGCAAACGGATGTCTGCCGGCACGCGATCTCCGCCTGATAGCATCACGATGTCGCCAGGCACGAGTTCCGCGCTATTCACGCGGATTTTTTTGCCATCCCGCTTCACCACGGCCTCGGCGACGACCATTTTCATCAACGCTTCGAGCGCGTTCTCCGCCTTCGATTCCTGCATGAAGCCGACAATGGCATTCACGACCACCACGATGAAGATGACGGTGGCATCCACCCACTCGCCAAGAAAACCCGTGACCGCTGCAGCGCCAATGAGTACAAGCACCAGCGGTGCGGTGAACTGTCTGCCGAGCCTTACCCATGATGAGGTGCCGACACTGGCCTTCACTCGGTTTTCACCATATTTTTGCAGCCTTTCAGCTGCCTCAGCACTGGTGAGTCCGACATCAGGTGTTACTCCGGTGAGGCGCAGGGCATCACACACAGGTAGATTATGGGCTGGGGTGGCAGTCAATCAGGCTCAATTCGGCGGATGCATGTCCAAAACAATCAGCAAACGGATGATAAACTGATCAGGGATGGGCAATTTCGACCCAGTGTGTTTTCACATTGGCCTGGGTAGGCAGATTCCAGGTTTCACGGTGATCGAGGAGCTTGCTTTGCTGGTGCTCACCGTTGCTGTCAGCCCAGGCAAAGGTCACTTTTGAGGCGGTGCTGCTCACGGGATACAGCAGATGCCCTTCGGCACGAAGGTAACGTTTTCCACCAGTGTTGTGGAATCGCACGCGGACAGTGCTGGCGGTATTTTCAGGTGTCTCGAGCTTGGCACTCCACATGGACTGCGACCAGAAGTCCTGGGGTTCGGCTCCGCGGCGCTCGATACGTCCGTCTTTAAGCAGTGGCCGCCATGTCTGGCCGCCATCGAGCGAGCAGTCGATGTGATAGGCAATGTCAGGGCTTGGCGGGTTGCTGGAGGCGATCTGCGTGGCGACGTGCAATGCATGGATGCTCTCGCCACGCGGTGTGGCGAACTCGAGTGTGACCTTTGGTGAGTCGAATCCTCCTTCGATGATGCGTGGAGCGGCTTGCTGCTTGTTCGGTCCATAACTGACGATTGCACGGCCACTGGCTTCATAGCGGACACATGTGCCATTTTGCTTTAGGCGCGGAAAGGTGGCCGGATTGGCCTGGCAAACCGTGGTAATCGTGATGTCGGCTTTTTTGAGCTGCTCAACTGCGTTATCAAAACGCAGGTGGTATTGTCGGTGGCCTTTGACGTAATCGGTGAGGTCGAGTCCATCGCGGAAGGCGCCAGCTTCAAGCCAGGATACCCCGCTATTTGTAGAGACAGCGATATTGCATGTGGCATTTCCACGCAAAACGAGGCCATTTTTGCCGCCGGGCTTGTAAATGCCCCACTCGCTGTCATCTGGCGGTGTGGTGCCGATGATGTAGGGAGTATAGAACTCCAGTGTGACATGCTTATCATCGGAGCTAACGACACCATCGGCGAAGTCAGGCCGCCAATGATATGCAGCGTTGCCGAAACGGGCTTGCCCGTCGGTGTGTGCGGTGCCGCTTTGCGAGCCGTGCATCTTTTCGGGCTGGTTGACCCAGGTGCGTGAGCGCTCTGGTCCAGGTATGCCCTTTGTCATGGGGTTGCGTCCCCAGAAGACAAAGGTCTTGCCGTCATCGAGCCCAGGCCCAAACCAGCGGCGGAGGCTCTCGCCTTTACGGAGCTGCACGACCGGTGGTGCACCTGCATAACCAGCGCGATACTCTGCGCTGCGATAGCTGGCATAGGAGCCGCTGTCGTTCTTGTGCAGGCCGCACACAAGCCAGCCATTCTGGCGCGCAGGCAAGTAATCACGACTCGAAAACCGTTCATGATGCTGCGAGATGACATCCAATCCAAGCAGCGAGGTCCCCATCGTATCATAAATAACTGTGGAGAGATCATGATCAAGCAGCGCCCAGCGTCCTGTGCCATACACTCCACCCGTGAGATAAACCTCGAGACTGTTGTGTCCGCGAGTGCCGGTGACACGGCTGCGACAGGGGCCAAGCAGTGTGTCCAGCTCAGCCGTCCATTGGGCATGAGTGGTTCCACAAAGACCGAATCCGTGCGCAAAGAGTCCCGTCCAGTAATCGCGCGTCGCATGCTGGGCGTCGTTGGCGAAGCCTTTGCCCCAGAGATTCTCCTTTCCCTCCTCACCATGGGCATAGTGTGTGTTGCGGAAGAACCATGCCGCAAGCGCCTTGTGATGGTCGGTTTCTGCTTTGAAGCCTGTAGTTCGCTCATATTGCTCCGCAGCTGTGGCGGCGAGCCGATCAAAAGAGGACATGGCAAGTTCGCCAGGATACCAAGGATGATCAGTCGCAAGCTGTGGATCTCCGACGGCAGCTCGGAGGTTGAATGAGCCTGCTAAAAGAACAGCAAGGGGCAGAAGTCGAAACATTCAGTGAACTGGAATAAGGGTTGGTGTCAGTTGGAAGCTACATCTTGTGCTGCAGTGATCAGCTTCCAGGATCGTGTGATTTCGCCATAAGCTGCATCCAGGGTGATTTCTCGATTCTTCAGTTGTCGGTAGAGCCGATTTGCCAGGGCCATGTCCACATCATAGTACCAAAGCACTCCACGGGCTCCTTCGGTATCAGTAAGGGCCAGATGGTCCAAAGGCAGGTGAGATTCTTCGGAATACTTGGCTGCTGCTAGAACCGCAACAACCACCCACGTCTGTCTGCTGTCGAGTTCATCGGCGTTCATCGACATTAGCAAAGGTTTCTGCGCCATGATGATTAGTCCAGCACGGCCCGATGCATCCCTCACAGCATGTGGCCAAACGCGGGTGCCGACACTTTGCGCTTGATGCAAAACATGTTCCATGTGGCGGGCAGCTTTGCTCAATGAATGCCATTCGTGACGGCTCAACACCACAGTCTCTAATTCATCGCCCAAGTCAGTGCAGGGTTGCTGCTGAGCGTTGTTTCCACGCAGAGTTATTGCGGTGCCGGTGAAAAGAGCCAGCAAGATCGTAGATGAAGCTTTCATGGGAAGCTCGTGATGAGGTTGGCTGGCTCAGCCGCGGTGAAGTGCTTTGACACCGCGGACAGCACCATTTTTCTGCCTTGCCTTCTGGGCTCGTCCCTCCAGGGTCTTTGATGCGGCAGCTTCAAGTTTTCGCAGGGCTTCGTCAAAAGTATGGCCTGCTCCATGAGCCAGCACATCTGGACCTGGCATGGTTAGCATCAGTGTTAAATGAAAGGAGGGGCTTTCTTTGGGCTGCTCCTCCACTCGAAGGCTTGCCCTGGAAATGGGTTTGATCCCTTGCAGAATTTCAAGGGTATTGTGGATGAGCTGCTCTCTAAGTGCAGTGGGTTCGCAGCCAAACCAATCAAGTCGGATGATCATGAGTATGAATGAGTGTGTTTCGGAGAGGGTGAAGGTTTCAAAATGCTGTTCTCCGTTCGCCTCCGCTATTCGCTTGAGGTCAAGAAAGGGATATCAACGCTTTACGCCTTTGTTAGCTGGCTTGTCAGGAGTTCCTAGGATGCTCGTGCCAGGTGCTGTAGCAGGGCATTTCGCGGCCTTGCATGGAAGTGACTTGATAGTTTGAGCATGAGCTGAGAAAGACGGCGGCTGTGATGGCCTGAAGAATGAGGGTTGGTTTCATTGGATGTGGGTTTGGGTTGAATATGATGATACTGCTCCGAAGCCTTTGACGTGACTCTGTCTTGCCTGAGTTCGCGTTCTGCCTGGTGCCAGAAATCGAGTTGGCGTCCGTCAGGTCTGCCTGCAGATATCCAGAGTTGGTAGGCATGATCGCGAATCCTCTGATCCAAGGGTGCGGCTTCCCTTGGTGCGGTGTGTCGGACGATGTTCGGGCCTGAATCATGGCCTTCCGTATCTTCTTCCTGTGAATTGTGAATGCCGTAGTTGAGCCGCTGCTCAATGAATTCACGCAGAGGCTTCCATGAAGCGAATGAGTCCAGGCTGAAATCAGATGCGAGAGGAACCTTCCAAGAGGATGCCAGCTTTCGGATGAAAGCCTCCTCTGAATCTGCGGCGAGCCCAACGCGGAGAATGACAGGCTTCAAGCAATCTGTCTGTTGGTAAGTGCGCTCCATCCAGGTTAGCACGTTGTCCGGAACCTTCTGGTCAGACGAAGTGCATAGCATCAAGATGGCTGCGTCTTTCCCATGGTGACTGGCCATGGCACGAACATCAAGACGCTCAAGCTGATGAAAGCTCCATCGCTTCACTGGCCACGCAGCCTCATCGCAAAACATGCTCCTCAAGATGT
>CALDGV010000148.1 GCA_937941745.1 uncultured Prosthecobacter sp.
ACATGCCCCTTTTCATCCGGGACATGCCCCTTTTCATCCGGGACATGCCCCTTTTTGTCCGGGGCAGGGCTTCCGCGGGCCTGTGCCGGTCTCTTCCGGGGGTGGCCGAGGCGGCGCAGTGGTTTTCAGGGCATTCGGCTCTGGCGGCCAGCGCCTGGGGGTGTAATCTGGCGGGGTCTTTTCCTGCCTCCTGCGCTCATGCCGACTGAACCCGCTGCCTGGACCCACCTGCTGTTGTTTGACGGGGTGTGCAATCTCTGTGACCAGACGGTGCAGTGGGTGCTGGCCAAGGATCAGCGGGGGCTGGTGAAGTTCTGCTCGATCCAGTCGGATCTGGGCACGCAGCTCTACCGGGAGCGCGGGCTGGATCCGGCGCAGCCGCACAGCATGATGCTGATCACCCCGGAAGGTGTTTTTGTGAAGAGTGATGCGGCGCTGCATCTGGCGCGGCTGATGGGCGGCCCCTGGGCCGTGCTGGCCGGGCTGGGGCAGCTGATTCCAAGGCCGCTGCGGGATGCGGGCTATGCCTTCATCGCCCGAAACCGCTACCGGTTCTTTGGCCGGAAGGACCAGTGCTGGCTGCCGCGCCCGGAATGGAAGGCGCGGTTTGTGGGCTGAGGGCGGCGGGAGCCTCAGCGGCCGGAGGTGATGCCCGGCGGGCCGAGCTCCCAGGCCTTGCCGGCGGCGCGCACGGCCACGGCGGCGGCGCCCTGCGGCCAGTCCGTCTCATGCTGGGTGCCGAAGGTGACCTCGTGCGTGCGCCATTTGCCCTCGATGAGGGCCTGGACGACCCACCAGCGGCTTTCCTTGTCCCAGCGCAGGTCGTCAAAGCTCCAGCGCAGCCTGCGGCCCTCGGCCACGCGCTCCACGCGGGGGGCGGGCAGGCTGACGTTGGAGAGCCAGGGGCTGGCGGGCGGGATGGTGTGCAGGTTGTAGGCGCGCTCCCGGGCCAGGGCGGCGATGCCGCCGAGGTCCTTGTTCAGGGCGCCGAAGTTCCAGTGAAAGTGGCCGGGCGGCATCTGGAGCTGGCGTGAGCGGGTGATGCTGATCTGGGCCAGGATTTCCCCGGCGCGGCGGTCATCGCCGATCTTGCTGGTGTTCATGCCGGGCCAGATGTGGCGGCCCTGGGTGTTTTCGCTGAGCCACCAGTCAAAGTAGGTGCCGAAGCCGAGCTTGGGGCGGTCGATGGTCCAGTAGAGCTGGGGGGTGAGGTAGTCCACCCAGCCTTTCTGCAGCCAGCCGCGGCTGTCGGCGCCCATGTGCTCGTAGGGGTCCAGGCCGCCGCCGGTGCCGGGGGGGAAGTCGGGCCGCCAGAGGCCGAAGGGGCTGATGCCGAATTTGACGCTGCGCTTCAGGGCCTTGATGCCGGTGTAGATGGAGCGCACGGTCTCATCCACGTTCTGCCGCCGCCAGGCGGTGAGCTCCAGCGTGCCGCCTGCGGCGCGGTAGCGGTCGTAGGTGCCGGCGTCGTCAAAGGGCACGGGCTTGCCATCCTTGCCGTTCACCGGGTAGGGGTAGAAGTAGTCGTCGATGTGGATGCCATCGACGTCGTAGCGGCGGGTGACATCGAGGATGACATCGAGCACGCGCTGGCGCACCTCGGGCAGGCCGGGGTTCAGCCACCAGTCGCGGCCATAGCGGATGGTCCATTCAGGATGCTGGCGGCGCACATGGTTGGCGCTGGGCGCAAAGCGGTCGCCGGCGAGGGCGCGGTAGGGATTGAACCAGGCATGGAGCTCCAGGCCGCGCTGATGCGCCTCCTGGATGGCGAAGGCGAGCGGGTCCCACTTGGGCGAGGGGGGCAGGCTCATGAGGCCGCTGAGGTAGCAGGACCAGGGCTCGATGCTGGATTCGTACATGGCCTCGCAGGCGGAGCGGACCTGGAAGATGAGGCAGTTCAGGCCGGTGTCGTGCGCGTTCTGGATCAGGCGGCGCAGCTCCTCCTTCTGCGTCTCCACGGGCAGGCCGGGGCGGGAGGGCCAGTTGATGTTGTGCACGGTGGCGATCCAGGAGCCGCGCAGCTCCCGGTGCGGCAGGGGCACGGAAAGCTGGGCGTGCAGGCTGCCGGAGAGCAGGGCCAGCGCCGGCCCGAGGCCGCGGAGGAGCAGGGATTTCATGCCGACACAGATGCGGGAAGGCGCGGCGATGGCAAGCCGGGAGGCGCGGTGCCGAGGCGGGCGCTTTTTTTGCCAAGAGGCAGCGTCAGGCGCGGAATGGTGGCGTATGTTCGTGCATGAACATCGGGATCACGGGTGCCACGGGCATGATCGGACAAGCGCTCGGCCAGCTGGCGCTGGGCTCCGGGCATGAAGTCATCGCCTACTCCCGCCGCGCCCTGCCTGCTCCGGGCGCGGCGCTGAGCCGCAGCCTGGTGACGAGCGGCCGGGATCCGCTGCCGGAGACGCGGCTGGATGCGCTGGTGCACCTGGCCGGTGAATCGCTGATGGGGCTCTGGACGAAGGCCAAGCGGGAGCGCATCTGGCAGAGCCGGGTGGAGCTGACGCGGCAGGTGGTGGCGCGGCTGCGGGCCTGGAAGCCGCAGAACCGGCCGCGCGTGCTGCTCTGCGCCTCGGGCGTAGGCTTTTACGGCAGCCGGGGAGACGAGCGGCTGGAGGAGGGCAGCCCGGCAGGGCAGGGATTTCTGGCCGGCCTCTGCCAGGAGTGGGAGGCGGCGGCACAGGAGGCAGCCAGCCTGGGCACCCGCGTGGTGTTTCTGCGCACGGCCATGGTGCTGGGGCATGGCGGGGGAGCCTTTCCGCTGATGCGGCGCGCCTTTGCCCTCGGCGGCGGCGGGCGGCTGGGCTCCGGGCGGCAGTGGATGTCCTGGATTCATGAGGAGGATGAGGCGGCGCTGATCCTTTGGGCGCTGGAAAACGAGGCCGTGCACGGCCCGCTGAACCTCTGTGCGCCGCATCCGGTGACGAACGCGGACTTCACCCGCACGCTGGCCCGGGCGCTGCACCGGCCCGCGCTGCTGCATGTGCCGGCGCTGGCCCTGCGCCTGCTGGCCTGCGGCATGGCGGATGAGATGCTGCTGACCAGCCAGCGAGCCTTTCCTCGCGTTGCGGGGGATCTTGGCTATCGTTTCGCCTATCCGGAGCTTGAGGAGGCGGTTCGTGCGCTGATCTGAGTCCGGCATCCCGAGACTCTCCTCCCATGGCCGCCACGCAGACCACCATCGCCGTCATCTACGATTACGATCAGACGCTGAGCCCCACCTACATGCAGGATGAGACGCTCTTCCCGCACTTTGGCATCAATGCCGGGCAGTTCTGGAAGAAGAGCCGGGAGCTGGTGGACAAGCAGGGCTACGACGGGGAGCTGGCCTACCTGAAGTGCATGCTCGACTACCTGGAGATGGACCGGCCCACGAATGACGAGCTGGTGAAGCTGGGCGCGCAGCTGGGCTACTACAAGGGCGTGCCGGAGGTCTTCAGCGAGCTGAACGCCGTGCTCACCAGCCAGCACCGCAGCCTGGGCATCCGCATCGAGCATTACATCGTCTCCTCCGGCCTGAAGGCGCTGCTGGATGGCAGCTCCCTGGCCCCGCATGTGAAGCGCATCTTCGGCTGCGAGTTCGGCACCGATGAAGAGGGGCGGATCAGCTTTCCCAAGCGGGTGATCAGCCACACCACCAAGACGCAGTACCTTTTCCGCATCAACAAGGGCATGCTGGAGCCGCACGAGGATGTGAACGACCACATGGACCCCGAACTGCGGCCCATCCCCTTCCAGAACATGATCTATGTGGGTGATGGCCCCACGGACGTGCCCTGCTTCACCCTCATGAAGCGCTACGGCGGCCATGCCATCGCGGTTTACAACGCCGAGGAGCAGAGCCGCGCCAGCTTCCGCAAATGCTACCAGCTCAATGCGCTGGCCGACCGCGTGAAGCACATCGCCCCTGCCGACTACCGTGCGGGCAGCCACCTGCGGCTGCTGCTGGAGGAGATGATCCTCGACATCGCCGACGGCATCGTGCGCCGCAAAAAGCTGGAGATCGAGGAAGGCACCATCTCGGCGCCGCACTTTTGATCAGGCCGCCGCCAGGATGGCAGGGTCCCAGTCCTTCCACACGGCATCCAGGCCCTGCCGGGCCAGCATGGCGGCCACCTCAGACGGGCTGCGCTCATCGGCGATGCCGAACTGGCCTTCAGCGCGCGCCTTCGCATCGCGTTCGGCGAGGTCCACCCGGCGTCCCTTGATGGTGTGGTGGAGGTCGTCGGCCCCCACGCCGGTGTAGCCGCCGGGCTCGGTGTGGCTGCCGGCGCTCATGCTGGTGACTCCGAGCGGTGCCAGGGCATCGCGCAGCGGGGCGGGTTCACGCGTGCTGAGCACGATGCCCACCTCGGGGAAGGTGATGCGGAAGGCGCAGAGGGTCTGCACGAGCGCCCAGTCTGGAAAGCCGGTGAGCGGGTGAAAGCCGCCTGCGGCCGGGCGCAGCCGGGGGAAGGCCACGGTGAACCAGGCCTTCCAGCAGTGCTTGTAAAGGTGCTCCAGATGCGCGGCGAGGCGCAGGGCCTCCAGCCGCCAGTCGCTGAGCCCGAACAGCGCGCCGATGCCGATGCGGCGGAAGCCGCCCTCGTAACCGCGCTCAGGGCAGGCGATGCGCCAGTCGAAGTCCTTTTTCGGCCCGGCGGTGTGCATGTCGGCATAGACTTCGCGGTCGTAGGTCTCCTGATAGACCACCAGCCCTTCGCAGCCAGCCTTGACCATGCGCTCATACTCCGGGGCCTCCATGGGGCCGACTTCGATGCCGACCGTGGGCACGAAATCGCGGATCGCGCGGATGCACTCCTCCAGGTAGCCGTTGCTGACGAACTTCGGATGCTCACCGGCGACGAGCAGGATGTTCCGGAAGCCCTGGTCCACGAGATGCCGCGCCTCCTTCACCACCTGGTCGATCGTCAGCGTCACGCGCATGATGCTGGCGTTGTCGCGGGAGAAGCCGCAGTAGGAGCAGTTGTTCACGCACTCGTTCGAGACGTAGAGCGGCGCGAACATGCGCATGGTGCGGCCGAAGTTCCGGCGGGTGATCTGCCGCGCCTCGCGGGCCATGGCTTCAAGCTGCGAGGGGCTTTTGACCTCCAGCAGCGACCAAAACCTCTCCATGAGCGGCGATTTGCGCGCCGGAAGGGCATCGAGGACCGGAAGAAAGGCGGAGGGCATGGGCAGGGGGACGCGCTTTATACGTCTGTCACCCCTGCGTGCAACCTGCCGGGGCGTTCCCGGCGGTCATTCTTTACGCCTCCAGGCTCAAAGTCCGGGTGGGCGGCGGGAAATCGGGCGTCCACCCGCCTTCTTGACCTCTTCGGCGGGCTTGCTGGGGTCGAAGTAGGTGCCGCCGGCGATCTGGATCTCGCCCTTGTCGGTCTGCTGCATGATGGGGCGGCCGTTCTTCTCGTCGTTGTAGTAGGAGAGCTTGGTCAGCTTGCCGTCGGGGGCCACGATGGCATGGGCGAACACATGGGCCTGGGCCATGAACAGCACGTGAAGGTGGTTTTTGACGTCCAGCGTGATCATCGGGTCATGAATCATGCTCAGCGGCCCGAGGCGCTGGGTGTTGAGGCGGACGTTGTTCTTGTCGTCAATCAGCCGGTAGTAGAGGGAGGTGCTGTCGTAGTCGCGGAAGACATGCAGGGCATAGCGGCGCTGGGCGCCGGCATCCTTGTAGCCTTCCGGCACGCCAAAGCGGCGTTCCCACATGGGCTTGTTGTCGATGATGCTGAAGCGCACGCGGTCGCTCTCGTAGAAGTCGCCGGACTTGGAGTCGAGCATGCGGGCCTTGATGGCGTAGTTGCCCATGTCCTCCGGGGCATAGGCGTTGGTCACGACCACGCGCTGCTGCACGGTGCCTCCTGGCGGCACCTGCAGGATCTGGGAGCCGTCCACATTCATCTGGGCCAGGGAGTTGCCATCGCTGGTGAGCATCTCAAAGGAGAGCCAGTCCGCCCTGCCCGGGCCGCCGAGCACGGCGGTGGTGCCGGAGCGGTTGGTGATCTGGACGGTGGCGGTGATGGCCTCCAGCGCCATGAAGTTGGCGCGCGGGAGTTTCATGGAAATCTCAAACTGGGCGCTCGCCGGAAGGACGAGGAGCCCGCTGATCAGGAGCAAAAGGAGACGCATGGCGGGGGATTCGGGGGGGATTCGCCGCATTGAAGCCGGAAACGACGGGAAAGGGAACTTCAAAATATGCTCCTCCGGCCTTGGGGCGGCTGACTGGCCGCCTTTTTGTCCTTTCCGAGGTTCCTCTCCCCCGCTATCAGCCCCACGCCGTCCCATGAAGAATCCCGGCTTCCTGCCTGCCGAACCCCGCCCGATCGAGTCGCCTCGGGCGCGGCGCGCCCGGCATTTCCCGCGCTCGGGCCGGCTGCTGCTGGTGGCCCTGCTGCTGATGCTGTCCGGGGTCGGCCTGCTGGCCTTCCTCGCCGGGGTGGTGGGGCTGGGGCTGACGCAGCTGCCTCTCTGGGGCTGGCTGGCGCTGGGCGGCATCGGCCTTTTCGCCTTCACCCGCAGCCTTGTGTTCATCCTGGCGGATGCGCTGACCTGCCCGCTCTGCCATGGCACGGTGATGAAGCTGCGCAACTGCCGCAAGCACGAGCAGGCCTTCCGCCTCTGGCCCCTTTCCCACCGCGCCTCGGCGGTGCTTTCCCTCCTCCTCACCTTCGGCTTCCGCTGCATGTACTGCGGCACGCCTTACCGCCTCGGCCGCCGGAGGTCCCATCATTGACGCCCATGCCCCTCTTCACCTCCGAAGCCGAACGCCTCGCCGAATTTCCCGTCCTGCGGGACAGCCTCTTCCTCGCCCACGCGGGAGTGACCATCCTGCCCGCCCGGGTGACCCGGGTGATGCAGGACTACCTCAACGAGGCCTGCACGCGCATGCAGGAGTTCCCTGAAGCCTGGCGGGCCACGAATGAAACCCGTGCCGTGGCGGCGCGGATGCTTGGTGGCAGGGCGTCCGAGATCTCCCTGCTCGGCCCCACCTCGCTGGGGCTCAGCCTCGTGGCCAACGGCCTGGACTGGCAGCCCGGGGATGAGGTCGTGTGCTATCAGGATGACTACCCGGCGAACGTCTATCCCTGGACGGACCTGGCCCGGCATGGGGTCGTCGTGAAGCTGCTGAAGCCGGAAGCGCCGGGAGTCATCACGCCGGAGCTGGTCGAGGCGGCGCTCACGCCGAAGACGAAGCTTGTGGCCCTGGCTTCCTGCCATTTCCTCAGCGGCTACCGCATCGAGATCGACCGCATCGGCCGCCTGCTGCGGGAGCGCGGCGTGCTTTTCTGCCTGGATGCCATCCAGACCCTGGGGGCGTTTGAGACCCGGGTGGACCATGTGGACTTCCTGAGCGCCGACTCCCACAAATGGATGCTCGGCCCGATGGCGGCAGGCGTCGTTTACGTGCGTGAGGAGGTGCAGGAGCGCCTGCGGCCCACGCTGCTCGGTTCCTGGAACGTGTGCAGCCCGAACTTCATCGCGCAGCCGGAGATCGCCTTTGAGAAGGGCGGCCGCCGCTACGAGCCCGGCGTGCTGAACATCGTGGGCATCCTGGGCATGAAGGCGGGCCTGGAACTGCTGCTGGAAAAGGGCATTCCGCAGGTCAGCGAGCAGTTGCTGCGGCTGAAAACGCGGCTGGTGGAGGGCCTCGAGCCCCTGGGCTTCCGCTTCATCGGCCCGAAAAGCGGCCCCAACGCCTCCGGCATCACCACCGCCTTCCGCGAGGAGGGCAGCGGCCCGCCGGTGGAAAAGGTGTTTGAGCATCTGGCCACGCAGAAGATCAGCCCCAGCCTCCGCCATGACCGCGCAGGCCGTGCCTACTTGCGCTTCAGCCCGCATTTCTACAATACCGAGGCTGAAATGGACCGCGTGGTCGCAGAGATCGCCGGCTTCCAGGGCTGAAGCAGCGCCTTTGACACTCTGGCGCTCCTGCGGTAGAACCGCCGCCCTATGTCTGAAAAGCGCCAGTTCTTCGGCACCGACGGCGTCCGCGCCGTGGCCAACCGCCATCCCATGACTCCCGAGTTCGTGATGCGTCTCGGTCAGGCTGCTGCCGTGGTGCTGGGGCACAAAGCCGATTCCAGCACCCGCCCCCGCTGCGTTATCGGCCGCGACACCCGGGCTTCCGGAGAAATGTTTGAGGCGGCGCTCATCGCCGGGCTGAACTCCGCCGGGGTGGATGTCGTGCTCGCCGGCATGGTGCCCACGCCCGCCGTGGCCATGCTCTCGGACCAGACGGGCGCTGATTTCGGCGTCATCGTCAGCGCCTCCCACAACCCCTTTCACGACAACGGCATCAAGTTCGTGCACGGCAACGGACGCAAGCTCAGCGACAAGACGGAGATCGCCATCGAGAAGATCGTGCTCGGCAACAGCGCCGAGGCTCCCCGCCCGGAAGGCCGTGGCATCGGCCGCGTGAGCCGCATGGCTGACGCAGCGGACCGCTACATCGCCCACGCCGTCTCCAGCATGGGCGGTGTCCGCCTGGATGGCATGAGGGTGGCGCTCGACAACGCCCACGGCGCTGCCGCCTACACCAGCGCCGCCGCGCTGGCGCAGCTCGGCGCGGACGTGCAGGTCTTCCACAGCGAGCCGGATGGCTTCAACATCAACGAAGAGTGCGGCTGCACCCACAGTGAGGAGCTGGAGCGCCTCGTCCGCCAGAGTCAGGCCCTCGCCGGCATCGCGCACGATGGGGATGCTGACCGCATCGCCCTCTGCGATGAGGAGGCCATCGCCCTGGATGGGGACGAACTCATGGCCATCGCCGCCGAATCCATGCTGCGCAAAGGCACGCTGAAGCAGAACACCGTGGCCGTGACCATCATGAGCAACTACGGCCTGGACGACCTCGTGTCGCGCCTGGGTGGCCGGGTGATCCGCACGAATGTCGGCGACCGCTACGTGCTCGAAGAAATGCACTCCCGCGGCCTCAACTTCGGTGGTGAACAGAGCGGCCACATCATCTTTGGCGACTGGGCCACCACGGGCGATGGCTTGATCGCCGGCCTGCAGATCCTGAAGATCATGAAGGAGACCGGCGAGCCCCTGAGCCAGCTCCGCAAGTGCCTGAAAAAGTTCCCCCAGGCCGCCCGCAACCTCCGCGTGCGCTCCAAGCCGCCGATGGACGAGCTCAAGGAGGCGCAGAAGATCATCAAGGAGACCGAGAAGAAGCTGGGCGACTATGGCCGCGTGCTTCTCCGCTACTCCGGCACCGAACCGCTCATCCGCCTCCTCATCGAAGGGCGCGATGTGGAATACCTCGAAGCCCAGGCCGACAAGATTGCCTCCGCCATCCTGGCGCAGATTGGCTGATCCTTTTTTTCTCCAACCCCGAACCCCAACACCCACCACCATGGCCGACATCAGCACCTCCGCAGCAGACAAGAAGGAAAAGGAATACT
>CALDGV010000149.1 GCA_937941745.1 uncultured Prosthecobacter sp.
TGCAGCTTGTGGGTGCTGAAGGCTTCGCAGGTGTAGCTGGCGGTGACGCTGCCGTGGACGACGGCCTGGCGGAGGTCGTCGAAGGTGGGCTTGGTTTTGCCCTGGCTGGAGAGCCAGCCGGCCATGCCGCCGAGGAAGCTGTCGCCCGCGCCGGTGGGGTCGAAGACGGAGTCGAGGGGGTAGGCGGAGCAGGAGAAGAAGGCGTCGGGGGTCTCGCCGAAGAGGTAGCTGCCGTGTTCGCCGCGCTTGACGACGACGAAGCGGGGGCCTTTGGCCTGGAGGCGGCGGCCGGCTTCGACGAGGTTGGTGGTGCGGGCGAATTCCTTGGCTTCGCCGTCGTTGATGACGAGGAGGTCGATCTTCTTGAGGACGTCGTGCAGGCGCTCATTGGCGATGCTGATCCAGAGGTCCATGGTGTCGGCCACGACGAAGTCGGCGCCCTGGCACTGCTCGAGGGTCTGGAGCTGGTTGTCGGGGCTCATGTTGGCGAGCACGGCGATCTTGGCACCGGCGGCGGCGGCGGGGACCTTGGGAGCCCAGCTTTCGAGGACGTTGATGCCGACGGCGTGGGTGGTGCGGCTGTTCATGTCCTCGTGGTATTCGCCGGTCCAGGTGAAGGAGGCGCCGCTGCTGCGCTCGAGGCCTTCGAGGGTGATGCCTTTGCTGCCGAGGAGGTTCAGATGGGCCTCGGGGAAGTCATGGCCGATGACGCCGACAAGGTGCACGGGCTGGGTGAAGATGCTCGCGGCGAGGGCGGCATAGGCGGCGGAGCCACCGAGGAGGTTGTCCTGGGAGTCCTGAGGGGTTTTGACGTTGTCGAGAGCGACGGTTCCAGCGATGACGACGGACATGAGGGTGGGGCGGGGGTGGGCGGTTGCTTGGGAGAAGAGAAGCGAGGGTTAGGAATCCTTGCTTGCCTCAGGGGAGGAACTTCGGGAGAGTCTCTGGCGGAGGGGCGCGGAGTATCCGTGGTCGCTCCGGTGTGTCAATTGCTCATCCCTCTGCTGTCATGCGCTTCACGGTCTTCCTCTTCTTCATCGCGCTGCTGCCGGTGATGATGCTGGCGCATTGGTGGGACTTTGAGGAGCATCAGCAGCCGCGGCTGAGGGCGCAGGTGGAGGCGCTTTTGAAAAATGCGGGCGTGCGCGGTGCGGCGGTGGACCTGCGCTACCTGGATCTGACGGTGACGGGGGATGCGCCGGACGAGGCGAGCCTTGAGCAGGTGCGGCAGGGGATTGCAGCGATCGGCGTGCTGCGGCTGGTGGAAGACCGGCTGAGCGTGCTGGCACGGCTGAAGGCGCGGATCGAATCTGAAACCCTGCACGTGGAAGGCTGGCTGCCGGATGAGGCCGCCGTGACCTCGCTGCAGGAACTGCTGAAACGGCTGAGACCGGACCTGGAGGTGGATGTCTCCTCCATCCGGCGCTCCACGCTGGTGCGGATGCCGGAGGGGGAAAGGCTGCCTCTGAAGCAGGGGAGCGCGCTTCTGCGGCCGATCCTCGAACTGATGAAGGTGCCCTCGCGTCTGGAGGTCGTGCGCCGGGAAGGCCGGCTGAAGGTGAGCGGCATGGTGCCCACGGAAACGCTGCGCACGGCGATCGTGAAGGCCATCGAAGCCGGACCGCATGGGCTGCCGGTGGAGGCGGAGAAGCTGCGCGTGACGCCTTTCGCCCAGGCGGCGGCGTTCACCCAGGGGGAGGTGATCAGCACCTTCCTGCGGAGTTTTTACAGCACCCTAGCACCGGGCGATTTCCAGGTGGAGGCGAATGGCAATCCCCGCCTGACGGCAGATGCCACCCGCACGCTGGAAAGCGCCTGGCTGACGCATCTGCGTCCGCTGACCCAGGGCAGACGGGCCGAGATGAAGCTGAGCTACTTTCCCTCGCGATACCATTTCCCCGGCCGGCGGCTGGAAACGGCGCTGCCCGAGGATGTGCTGCAGACGGTGCGGGATGCGCTGGCAGGCCCGCTCTTCCGCTTTGAACCCGGCAGTGCCGTGCTTTCTCCCGAGGTGGAGACGCGTCTGGCCAGCCTGGTGCCGGTGCTTTTGTCCGCCGGTCCCTCCCTGAAGCTGATCATCGGCGGGCATCCCGATCCGGCGGGAGAGCTGAAGCCGGAGTCTGCCCTGGCACTGCGTCGTGCGGAGCGGGTGGTGTCCTTCCTCATTGAGCAGGGCACGCCTTCCACGGAAATCCTGCCGGTGGCCTTTGATCCGGTGCCTGTGGGCACGAAACACGCTCCGGCCGAAGTCGGCAGTGTCGAGATCCTGATCCACTGATGCCTCCTTGAATCATGAAGATCGAATTTCCAGCGCTCCAGAGTGAACCCCTTCTCTACTTCCTGCTGCACAGCGGAGTCTTCGTGCTCGCCCTGGCGGCGGTCTTTTTCCTGCTCGGCCTCTGCATGGGTGCGGCGGTCTGGGGCAGGTATCGAAAGCAGCTCAAGCTGGCCCGTGCGGAGCTGGCCGGGCAGCTCGAAGAGATCGCCGGACTGAAGCGCAAGCTGGCCGAACAAACCTTGCGGCCATCCACCGCGCCGCTGCCTGCACCCGCCCCTTTGCTCACCGAGGTGCTGCCGAGCGTGGCGGAGGTGTTTCCGGAGAGAAAGAAGCCTGCTGCATCTGCCCCGCAGCCTGCCGCCGCAGTTCCGCAGATGCCTGTCGTGGCACCTGCGCCAGCCTCGGTGCAGATTCAGGAAGAGCCGCTGCTGCCGGATGCAGAGGCTGAATCCTTCTTGATCGAACCTGCCTCCGAACCGCCGCAAGCCCTGCCGGTAGATGCCCTGCAGCAGCTCTCCCTCAAGCTGAAGTCCCTTTCAGAACCGAGGCCTGCTCCTACAGTCCCGCCTGCTGCAGAAGACGAAGGGCCGGAGCCTTTTGGTTTCCTGCTCGGCGAGCCCGCAGAGGCTTCGCCCCCTCCGGCGAAGTCCCTTTCAGCGCTGGCTGCGCTCATCCAGGCACCCGTGGAGCCCGCTGCTCAGGCTGGTGACAGCATTGAGAGTTTTCTGGCTTCCAAGCCAGCCAAGACGCGTGCTTCCAAGCCCGCTGCCGGGCTCCCAGAAGTGCTGCCGGAGCTCGATGACGCCCTGGGGCTCATCTACAAAATTCCTCCAGCCAAGGCCGATGACCTCACGCGCATCCGGGGCATCGCCAGCATGCTGGAAAAGCGCCTCAACGAGCTGGGCATCTACACCTGGCAGCAGATCGCCGCCTGGGAGGACGCCCACATCCGCGAAATCTCCAGCCGGCTTGCCTTCAAAGACCGCATCACCCGGGAAAAGTGGGTGGAGCAGGCCCGGGCCTTGGAGCAGGAGCAGGCGGCCTGAGACGGTTTTACCAGCAGAGTCCTTCGTAGCGCCAGGGCAGGGTGGCCAGGTCGCGCCAGCCATTGATGTCGATCACCTGCTGTTCGGGCTTTGCCAGACGGCTGAGTTGCTCCAGTGGGATGCATTTCTGGGAGGCGATCAGCAGCTCTCCATGCTCGACGACCTCGGCGGCATCGTTTTTGAGCAGGGATTCGAGGTGGGGCATGCGCCGTTTCAACTCGGCGGCGTTGGCGCCGATAAGGCGGGAGAGGTTCAGGTTCGGATCGTAGATCTTCAGGTCATAGCCCCTGGCCAGCAGGTTCTCCGCCACCGCCACCATGGGGCTGCCGCGCAGGTCGTCGGTGTCGGCTTTGAAGGAAAGTCCCAGGAGGCCCACCTTCTTGACGCCTTTGCTGATGATCAGCTTCAGCAGCAGGTCCAGGTGCGCCTGGTTCGTGTCCAGGGTGTTGGCCAGGAGCGGCAGGGCAACGCCCTCCTGCCGGGCGAAGGAGAGCAGGGCGCTGACATCCTTGGGCAGGCAGGAGCCGCCGAAGGGTGTGCCTGGCTTCATGTAGTAGCTGGAGATGTTCAGCTTGGTGTCACTGCACACCACGTTCATCACGCGGGCACCGTCTTCACCGAGGTGCTTGCAGAGGCGGCCGATCTCGTTGGCAAAACCCACTTTGAGGGCATGGAAGTAGTTGCACGCATACTTGATCATCTCGGCACCCTCCCAGGCCAGCACGGCAGGATCACCGCCGAGCAGTCCGCGTGCCTCCTGGCTTTCGGGAGGCTGGCCGTCATGGGTGCCCACCACGGCCAGCGAGGGGGTGCGGAACTCTTTCACGGCGGTGCCTTCGCGCAGGAATTCGGGGCAGTAGTAGATCCGCACTTGTCCGGAGGCGCGCAGGGACTCGAAGAAGTCCGTCACCATCTGGCGGGTGCTGCCAGGCAGCATGGTGCTGCGGAAAAGGATCACGTGAGGCTTGCCTGAGCGCTGCAGAATGGCCGCGATCTGCTCGCTGACCTTGCGCACGAAGTCGAGGTTCAGCCCGCCGGACTGGAGTGACGGCGTGCCCACGCAGATGATGCTCACGTCGGAGTTCATCACTGCTTCTTCAGCGTGGGTGGTGGCGGAGAGCCTGCCCTCCTGGCGGGCGGCCTGCAGCAGGTCATCCAGTTCAGGCTCGATGATCGGGGAACGGCCTTCATTGAAGGCCTGCACCTTCTCCGGCTGCACATCGGCTCCGATGATGACATGCCCCAGCTCCGCCAGGCACCCTGCGGTGACTGCGCCCACATACCCAAGTCCGAAAATGCTGACCTTCATGCGTGCCCGCCCATAGCACAGCCTGCAATGCCGGCACAAGTGCCCGGCGGGGTGTCACCGCATTTGCTGCCGTGCCTGCTCATGCGCCACCATGGCCAGAGTGGCGATGGCCGCAGTTTCTGCACGCAGGATCAAGGGACCGAGGGTGATGGGCTGGAAGTTGGCCGCCTGGGCCTGCGCTTCTTCGTCGCTGGTGAAGTCGCCCTCAGGTCCGATCAGGATGAAAGCGGGATGAGGGGAGGAGAGATCAAGC
>CALDGV010000150.1 GCA_937941745.1 uncultured Prosthecobacter sp.
CGTCGTGAGGCCGGAATAGGTGTTGGATTTGTTCAGCAGCCAGGTTCCGGGACCGGTTTTGAAGAGGCCCGTGACCTCGCTGGCACTTTTGTCTCCCAGTTCCAGAAGGAAAGTATTGTCACCACGGCCCGTGCCAGAGAGCGTCAACGTGCGTGGACCTGAGTCACGGAAGGCCACCGGCGGACTAAGGACGGCTGTTCCCGTGATGAAGTCACGAAGTTCCTGGCCGACCGTGATCGTCGAAGCCTGGATCGCCCCGTTCGCCACCAAAGTAGCACCATAGGGGCCCGCTCCCATGGTGAAGGAACGATTGCTTACCTGCGCTTCGGACGGAGTGAAGGAGAGCACCGACTTATCAATCACCAGGAGTTCCGGATCGAAGCTGGTCACCAGACCAAGAGAGGAAAGCGAGTCCACATTGCCCGCATTGGAAATGTTGATGGCACCACCCAGAATTTCCACGCCCCCCGTGAAGTCATTGCTGCCGTTGGTGAGGTTCAGGGTCCCGGGACCCTGCTTGATCAGCTTGAGCCTGGCTGTGGCCGTACCGCCAATGCTCACACCGTCTTCAATCGTGCCTGCAAAGGTCTGATTGCGGTCGAGGTTGAAGATGATCGGAGTCGGTGTCGAGATGTTGTCTGGAGCATCGTCATTGATGATCACCGAGTTGCTGTTGGAGGTGATGTCACGGATGGTCTGGCTGATGCCAGCCAGCGCAAGCCGCGCACCCGTGCCCATGGCGAGATTCAAGCCACCAGAGCCCAGCGCAGTCGGAGAGAGGAGGAGGAGAGTGCCGCCCGTGAAGTCGATCGGCTCTTCAAAATAACCGCTGCCGTTCCACGTATTGGTGCCCGTGATCGTGATGTCACCCGTGGTCGAGCGAATCGGAGCCGTGAAGGTGTTGTTGCCATCGAGGACGAAGTTACCCCCCTCAGAGAACAGTCCACCAATCAGGTTGTTACCGCGGATGATCATCTGACCATCGAAGCCCGCCTCCGTTTTGATGCCCGCACGATAGGTGTTGGAGCTTCCCGGACCTCCCAGAGTGATGCTGTTGGTCTGTCCCAGGGAGCTGTTGGCACGCACAGCCAGTTCAAGCATGCCAATCGCGTTGATTGGGTTGGTGATGGTAAGGTTGACTTGAGGTGCCTTGGCACCCGAACCAGCCCCTTCGTTGTTGGGATTGTCCACACCGACCTCCAGACGGCCACCGGCAATGCCGATCGTGATGCCACGCAGCCCGTCATTGAGGTTCAGGTTGTAGTCAGGCTCCACAGGATTGTTGGTCAGGATGTGATTGAACTGGAGCGTGCCCCCGTTGATCTGGATCTGATCCGGCACAAAGGAGAGAGGTGCCACGCCCAAAGCCCCGAAACCTGTGACACGGACGATACCATTGTTGAGGTAGGTCTTGCCGGTGTAATTGCTGTTGCCGTTCAAGACCAGCAGGCCGCCTCCCGACTTGGCAAGGCTGACAGGACCGCCGGCGAAAGACCAGGAAGTGTTCGCGGGAATCGGGGCATTCAGAGGAACGTTCAACACGATTCGCGAGGCGCCCGTGTCAATGCTGGCGATGCGTGCCCCCGCCGGGACACCAGCGCCAAACACCTCCATGCCGACCACCAGACCCACCATGGAAGCTGCGGGGATGGCAATCGAAGTGCAGCCTGCGGCGTGAGCAGCCACCGTAGCAGTGGAAGCAAAGTCCCGGATTTCCGTGAAGAGGGTCAGCTGGGATGGGTTGATGATGTTGAGAACAGCCTCTTCATCCCTGGCCGTGCCTCGTGTCAGGGCGCTGGTGATCTGGTTGGATGAATTTCCTTGGATCACCGCCGTACCCGTAACCAGCAGTCCACCTGACTCGATGCTCAGGAAGGGCTGGTTGTTCAGGTTCAGCGTCTGTCCAACCATCACCAGGGAATTGATCGCACGCCGGGCATTCAAGGCCCTGCCTGCTGTCATTCTCACATTGTCCGTCGAGGTCCAGTTCGGCTGGTCTCCCACTTCATATTCCGTCTGTGGGTTCAACCGGCGCAGGCCATTGACCGGGTCGTAAGTTGCCCATTCATTGTCAATCATCAGCGCACCGCTGACGATGCCGTCGTCGAGTACAGGAGCCTCGGTGAAAAGAACCCGGTTGCGCGCATCAGCACCAATCGAACCCAGCACAGTGGCCACACTGCCAGAAGAACGGTCGCGGCCGAAAAACTCCAGCGATGCGCCGGGCTTCAGTTCCAGCGAGCCAAACGTGAGGGTGGAGGATCCGGAAGACGAGGCACGATAGGTATTGATCTGGAAGTGACCCTGGTCAGCGAGCAGCTTGCCGATGGTCTCCGAAAAATTCACTCCAGCGGCGGCATTGTTGTCAAAATTGAAGACACCGCCACGCGAACGCAGCGTCATCGCATCATCGATGCGGTTGTTGTTGTTCAAATCCATCAGCAGACCACCAGTCGGCAGGGTGGTGGCATCAGTGGAGACTTCATTGTTCAGCCAGAGAAGGCCACCGCCGCCCACGCGCCCGCCGATGGTGAGGAAGTTTTGCGTGCCGGAAAAGCTGTCGTTAAAGGAAGTCGACCAGGTGGTGCCGTTGGTCGAAGCCAGACCGCCACTGCCCAGGGCCAGGGTTCTGCCGCCTGCCGCGATGACGGCGTTCACATCACGAATCTGGCGGGCATCAATGATGGTCGGATGGTCTGGCGAACGGACCTGCGACCAAGTGGATCCGTTGGCAGAAGAAAGGATGAGGCCATCCTCACCAGCAGCCAGAAGGTTGGCTCCCGAAAGCCCCACAGTCAGAAGATTCAGTCCCGTGCCGCTGTCACGGGACGTCCAGGCCACGCCGTCAGGCGAGGTCAGAACTGCTCCGTAGGAACCCACGGCAACGAACTGCGCCCCTGACCAGACCACATCTTGGAGTTCTGCCTGATACAGGATAGGAGCAGGAACCCCCAGCCGATTGCTGAGATTTCGAACCAACGTCGAACCATTCGTCAGCAAGCCGGTAAAGACTGCCAGATCCACCACGGCAGGCTCCGTGTTGATGTTCAAATTGGTCGGGAAGGAAATGACAATGCGCCCGCCTGAGGGGTCCAGGTCGGTGATGACAAAGGTGGAGAAGCTTTCATTGTCATCCGCGTTGCCCGTCACGTAGATCTGCTGACCGACAGAAAGGCCATTGAAGTCGGCAGGAGCTACTCCCGTGATTTCGTTCGAACCATTGACCGTCGTGCCGGTGAACGAGAAAATCGGGATGTAACCCGTTCCGATGGCAGGAGAGGAGAGCGTGATGGTGTTTTGAGTTCCACTGTAAGATGAAACAGTGACCCCGGTGCCGACCCGGTCCGGGAAGGGAGCAATGGCACGGCCCGCCGTGAAGTGAACCCCTGCTCCAGCGAAGGTCTGAATGCTCGGTCCATAGCGAATGTTTTGCACATTGGCGCTGCCAGCCGTGACATCCCCGTATAGCACGCCAAAACCTGCCCGCGTGCTCTGATTGGGCACATCTGCAATCGTGATGGTGCGACGCTCACGGTCGATGGCGATGATGGGAGACGGCGCAGACAAGGCTGTTCCATGAAGTCTCATGCCGACCATGAGCCCCTTGAGGTAAGACACCTCGCGGATCACGTTCGGACGTGGCGTGACCACGATGTTCGACCGGTCTGAAGTGATGTTGAGGCTGTTTTCAAACTGGGCATCCGCAGGGCTGATCGCCAGCTTGAAGGTGTCGGGACTGACACGAATCACATAGTAGGTGAAGCCAGTCTTGAGACCCGGGCCGCTGACGAAATTGGAAAGGATGACTCCCTGGCCGGATTCCAGGCCATGATTTTCCTTGGTGAAGAGATCATCATCCGCCTCGACGGTGACACCGGAAATGACACTCGCACGGTTGTTGGTCAGACCTACGAAGGTCTGAATCGGCATGCCTGTCAAAGTCGCGGTGACTGGAGCCGAAAGAACGGCCGAACGAGCCGCCACATTCACCGAGAGCACGGACGTTCCCGCCTGCACGCCGGAAGTGGAGAAGATCTGCAAGCCGGGCCTCAGAGCATGAATTCCAGTGACCGAGGTCACTGTGGGCGAGCCGTCTGTGACATTGCCTTTCACGCCCGCAAAGCTGACGTTGGTGGCTGTCTGCACGGCATTGTTGTTCAGCGTGATCGTCGTGTCATCAGTGGCGAGGATGACGTTTTCCGCCGTGGCAAGAGGAGGTGCCTGACGAATCCAGGTGCGCCCCGTCTGCGAACGGACGATTTCTCCGTTTTCACCCACCGCAACAAGGCGAGTGCCGCTCCAAGAAATGGAGTTCAGGCGGCGGATGACTGGATTCGGTTCCGCCACTGGTGAGTTCAGGGATGTCCAAGTGTCTGTAAGACCACCCGAGGATGCAATGATGCGTCCTTCATCTCCGACTGCCACGAGGTCAAAACCAGCATTGAACTCCGCCACGGCATGTGTGGTGGCAGCCTGAGAAAGCGTGATGCTGCCAGCAGCGACATCAGAGATCACGGTATTGCCCGGAATGACTCCAGGCGCTGAAATGGGCATCCCCTGAACCAGGCCTGAGG
>CALDGV010000151.1 GCA_937941745.1 uncultured Prosthecobacter sp.
CTGCATCTTGTAGGGGTCGGGCTGAATCTCAATGCGCTTCACCCCGCCGCCCATGTTGAGGATTTCAGCGATGCCTGGAACGCTTTTCAACCGGCGCATGATCGTCCAGTCTGCCAGCGAACGCACCTCGCGTGGCGGGAGGTAGCCCGGCTCTCCTTCTTTGATGGTGGAGCGCACGCCGACGAGAAGAATCTCGCCCATCAGCGAGGCCACGGGCGTCATGAAAGGCTGCACACCGTCAGGAAGCTGACCACGGGCAGCCTGCAACCGCTCCTGCACAAACATACGCGCCTTGTAGATGTCCATGTCCCAGCCGAACTCGGCATAGACGAGCGAGAGCGCCACGTCGGAATTCGAGCGCAATCGTGTGAGTCCCGCCACGCCCATCAAAGCGGTTTCGATGGGCTGAGTGATGCGCATTTCGACTTCCTCCGGCGCGAGGCCGGGGGATTCCGTCAGGATGATGACGGTGGGCTTGGTGAGGTCTGGCAGCACCTCCACGGGCAGTTCGGTGGCCGTCTTCAAGCCCATCACCATGAGGATGAGCGCGGCTCCGATGATGAGCGCCCGGCTGGCGAGCGCCCAATGGATCATTTTGTTGAGCATGGGTTACGCAGCCTCCTTTTCAGCGGGTTTCGGGGCGGGGGCATCGGTTACGTCACCACGGTTTTTCTTGGTGAAGATGGAAAGCAGCAGGAGCACGAACAAAACGCCCGTGGCATACTTCCACAGCGGGCTGGCACCTTCTTCCTCATCGTGTCCATGTCCGTCTCCGCCGCCTTTTTTACCTTCCATCGCGGCTTTCTTCTCCGGCGTGAGTTCGGAGCCGTCGGCGGCGTGTTCGTGGCCGTGGGCGGCATCCAGCGCTTCCTTGAGCGAGACGCTGCTGGCTCCGGCGAAGGAGAGCGAGTAGGCACCGCGAGTGACGACCTCATCCGCAGGCAGCAGGCCGTTGGTGATCTCCACAAAGCGGTCATTGATCTCACCCACGGTGACGAGCGTTTTCACAAAGGCGTTCTCAAGATCGAAGTCCTTCACATAGACGAAGCGGTTGCCGCCCTCGCCCTGCAAGGCGGCACGCGGCACGCTGACCACGTTGCTGCGCTTGCTCATCACGATGCTGAACTCCGCCCGCATGTCGGCGCGGAGCTGCCCGCCGGTGTTTGGCAGGCGAAAGATGGCATCAATGGTGCCGCTGGCCTTGTCCGCGCTGGTGCCAAAACGCAGCAGCTCGCCGTCAAACTTCTCATTCGGCAGCGCGGCCACCTTGATGTGCGCCACCGTGCCCGGCTTCATGCGTCCGGCCTGGTGCTCTGGCACACGGGCCACGGCATAGACTTCGCTGAGGTCGGTGATTTCCAGCATGGCCTTTTCAGGATCAATCGGATCGCCGAGACGCGCATCCACATGGGTGACGAGGCCCGCCAGCGGGGCTTTGAGAGAAATCACGGGTGGTGGATCACCGGGCTGACGGCTTTCCACCTTCGCGACTTCATCGCCCAGCTTCACGGTGTCTCCAGGCGACACTTTCAACTCAATGATGCGGCCTGGAATGCGGCTGCTGACAGCGGCGATTTTGCTGGGAATGGCCTCGATGCGGCCCAGCGAGAAGATGGTGGCCTCGAAGTCGGTTTCCTCGACCTCGACGGTTTCGATGCGGAGGTTTTTCACGCCGGTTTCATCCAGCACGACGGTGTTGGCCGCGCGTTTGGCGTCTTCGGCGGCATGGGAGAGGCCGGAGCAGGCCAGGAGCAGAAAGAGAGGGACAAGGGATCGTTTCATGTTCAATCGGGGAATGGGTTAGCGGCGTGTGGATGTGGGTGTGACGGGCTTTGGCGCAGGCGTTGCGGCGGGCACACTGGCGGGTGCGTGTTTCCCGATGGCGGTCTCGTAGCGGATGCGGGCGAGGTGAAAGTCACGCACGGCATCCAGCGCGGCGGCTTCCAGTTGCAGGCGTTGCTCGCGGGCGCGGAGGATGGTGAGGAGATCGGTCTGGCCGCTCTCGTAGGCTTTCTCCAGCTTGCCGGTCTGCTCGATCACGAGCGGCAGCAGCTTGTCGCGGGTCTCGTGGGCGAGATCATAGCTGGTTTGCATGTCTTTCCGCGCATTCTCCGCATCACTGCGGATTTGCTTGGCGAGCGCCGCCTGCTCCAGGCGCACTCGTTCTGCGGCGGCAGTCTTTTCGGCTATTTGTCCCTCGTTCTTGTTCCAAAACGGCAGCGGCAGCGAGACGCGGAAGCCGATCACGCCATTAGTCCGCCGATCATCGCCAGATGAGTTTTGAGTCTCCGGCCCGGCGAAGATGCCTGCGGTCACGTCCTGCCATTTGTTGGCTTTGGCGAGGCTGATGTCGGTTTGAGAAGCGATGACCTTGGCCTCTGCGAGCTGATAGTCGGCCCGCATCATCCAGCTAGCACCTTTGCCGGGCACGCCCATCTCTGGGAGGGCACCGGAGATCGACAGCGATTCATCGGGATCAAGGTTCAGCATGGGCTTGAGGGTGCCCAACAAGCTGCGGCTCTCGCCTTCGAGCTTGCGGGCTTCCACGATGAGGCGCTGTGCGTCCACTTGGGCCTGTGCGGCATCCAGCGCGGAGAGTTCGCCTGCTTTAGCCCGGCCTTGCACAAACTCGGAGAGCTTCGTCGCCAGCGCCGTCTGTTGCTGGCGCAAACCACGTTGCTGCTCGATGGCGAGAATCTGCACCGCCAAGGTCTGCGCATCAGAAATCAAACGTCGCTCGGCATCCCTCACCTCCAGCTCTGCTGCGGTGACGAGCTGCGTGGTGAGCTGCTTCTCCAGCCGCAAGCGCCTGGTGATGGGGAACGATTGATCGAGCGAAACCATGACCTCGCCTGGCGAGAGGAATGTTTCATTGCGCGAATCCAAGCCGACCGTGGGATTTGAGAGCCGTCCGGCACCAAGCTGGCGACCGCGAGCCTCCTCCACGGCCAGTCGGGCGGCTTTCAAAGTGGGGTGAGCTGCGCGGACACGCGGCCCGATGTCAGAAAGGGAAAGTGTGAGGGCTGGGGCAGATGAAACAGCCGTCGCGAACAGTGAGAAAGTCAGAGAGATGGAGCGAAGCATGGGAAGGGTGGTGGGTTGAGGTTTGCAGGCGTGGACATGCCAGGCCAGGAATTGCAAAAGGGTCGCCAGTGCGCCTCAGCCGTCATTCGTGGACGGCGGCGCTGGCGGCCTGCCTCAAACCAAAATCACCATGCAACGTGCCACCTGCACAGCGGCAGATGGCGGACTCTCTCCCCCGGTGTCCAGGGGAATCTTTAATCGGTCGTTCTCAGCGAAAGTCTGAATCAGCTCCCAAAGATATACGGGAGCTTCGGCAATCAGCACTGCGACGAAGGCAGGCACAAAAGCGAGCGTCTGGTTCGCCGTAGAAGATTGAAGATCGACAGCCAAGGGCTGGTGGTGCTCTTTCTCTCCCTTGCCATCGCACTCGTTGTCGGGGGAGTCCTCGCAGGGAACCTAATGCTCGTGACCGTCATCCTTCACTCGATGCCAATGCTCAGCCTTCGTTTCGAGAGATGAGTCCCCATGGTCACAGATGTAACCGCGCTGCATCCCAAACACCTGCGCGCACGCCACGACCAAAACGGCCAGCGTGGTGAGGATGCGTTTGCGGAGAAAGGTCATGAACGGCTTTAAGATGATCCGATGGAGGCATTATTCAATTTTAATTTGAAGTTCCTGATCCCAGAGCTTGGAATCAGGAGCTTTCGAGCGGGTGAATCACTCGTCGCAGGTGCAGGCGTACTCGGGGTTGCCGCACTCTTTGCAGGTGTGGAGTTCCAGCTTGATGCGGAAGTTCTTGGTCTTGGCTTCGGGGGTGGACTTGGCCTGGAGGACAACTTGGTAGCCTTCGCCTTCGGGAAGTTTGGTTTTGCTGACGAGGAGGTCGCCTTTCTTCTCGAACTCGATCTTGGCTTTGCCGCTGGGGGCTTCGGCGGTGGCGGTGATGACTTCGGTGCTGGCGGGCTGGGCTTTCAGCGCGGCGTCATAGACGGCGATGCTGATGCTGCGGTCTTTTTCGACGAAGAACTCGGCTTGCTT
>CALDGV010000152.1 GCA_937941745.1 uncultured Prosthecobacter sp.
TGTCGAAGTGTACCATGTTCCGTCGGATCCTTTTTGCCTGCTGCCTGGCAGCCTCACCCGCCTGGACGCAGGCTCCATCCACCCAGCCCAAGCCCAAGCCTGCGCCGAATCCTGTCCTGGCTCCCGTCCGCGATGTGGAGGGCCTGCCCCGCGTGTTGCTGATCGGGGATTCCATTTCCATGGGCTACACCCTGCCGGTGAGGAAGCTTTTGGAAGGCAAGGCGAACGTTCATCGCATCCCGCAGAACGGCGGCCCCACCAAGAACGGCCTGACGCATCTCGACCGGTGGCTCGGCCAGGGGAAGTGGGACGTCATTCACTTCAACTGGGGCATCCACGACCTCAAGTACATGCCTGATGGCCTGCGCCAGGTCGAACCTGCGGACTATGAAAAGAACCTGCGAACGCTCGTCGCCCGCCTTCAGAAAACGGGAGCCAGGCTCATCTGGGCAACCACGACGCCCATTCCGGAAGGTGAGCTCAATCCTCCACGCCGGTTTGGCAGCGTGAAGGAATACAACGACATCGCCCTTCGTGTCATGAAGGAGAACAACGTGCACATCAATGATTTGAACGCGCACATGACCCCTGAATTTGAGCGTCTGCATAACCCCAGGGACCTGCATTACGGCAAGGAAGGCTATGAATTCCTGGGCCAGAAGGTGGCCCGCGAAATTGCTGCCGTGCTGCTTCCTTGAGCGGCGAAATCCCCGGTGGCATCAGCCGCTGCTCCCAGCTGGACAAGGCCACAATCCACGATTGACCGCGCCTCGTCGTTTCGTTGAAGCTGGTCACGTCATGACTTCGCGCCGCACTTTCATTTCATCCGCCACCGCAGCCTCGTTCTCGCTTGCAGCGCTGCCTTTGAAGGGCGCTGGAGGCAGGAAATTCCGCACTGCGCTCATCGGCAGCGGGTGGTGGGGCATGAACATCCTCAGGGAGGCGATGGCTTCCGGACGCTGTCAGGTGGTGGCTCTGTGCGATGTGGACGAAAACGTCCTCGCCAACGGCATCGAAGATGTGAAGTCGGAGAGCGGCGATGCACCGAAAGGCTACAAGGATTACCGTGACCTGCTTGCGGAGGCGAAGCCCGAGGTGGTGATCATCGGCACGCCAGACCACTGGCATGCGCTGCAAAGCATCGCCGCCTGCCAGGCTGGAGCCCATGTGTATGTCGAAAAGCCCACGGGCCACACGATTCACGAAAGCCGTGCCATGGTGAACGCCGCCAAGAAGGCGGGTGTGGTGGTGCAGGTGGGCCTGCATCGCCGGATCGGACCGCATCATGTGGCGGCGATGGATTTTCTGCGCTCGGGGAAAGTCGGAAAGGTCGGGATGGTGCGGCTTTTCGCCCACAGCCGTGGAGCCCAGGAGCAGGCGAAACCCAACAGCAAGATCCCCGACGGCCTCGACTGGGACCTTTGGTGTGGTCCTGCGCCGCTGCGCCCCTTCAACACCAAGCTGCATCCCGGCGGCTGGCGGAACTTTTTGGACTATGCCAACGGCACCATGGGTGACTGGGGCGTCCACTGGCTGGACCAGGTGCTCTGGTGGAGCGGTGAAAAGGGGCCCAAAAAGGTGTTTTGCACAGGAGGTCGGCCTATTTTCGGCCCTGCCATCCTCAATGACCAGGAACAGACCACCGATGCGCCGGATCACCAGGTGGCGACGTTTGAGTTTGAGCAGTTCACAGCTGTCTGGGAGCACCGCAAATTTGCCGGCAACAATGCGGAGAAGCACGGAGTGGGAGCCTACTTCTATGGCGACAAGGGCACGCTGCACATCGGCTGGAAGGATGGATGGACCTTCTATCCGGCGGATGGCAAGGGACAGATTACGCATGGGGATAACCAGCTTCAGGAACCCGAGGGCGATGGCCACAACATCGGAGCCCTTTGGGCAGACTTCATGGATGCCATCGACAAGGGGCGTGCTCCCGTGGCAGACATCGAAAGCGCCCATCGCTCCAGCTGCCTGCCGCTGCTTGGCATGATTTCCTGGAAGGTCGGCCGCAGCATCCGCTGGGATGCCGAGAAAGAGCTGATTTTGGAGGATGAAGAGGCGTCGAAGCTGCTGCGCCGGGAATACCGTGCTCCCTGGCAGTATCCTGCCTGACGATTCAGCGTGCTTTCACCAGAACAGCCGGCTGAGTCCACTTCCAAAAGCCGGGCGAGAGGAGCTTGGGATAGTCTTCGGGGCTGTCTGCGAGGGCATTGTGAGGGCCATCCTTTTCATTCTTCGTCAGGCCTTGAAGCTGACGTGCCTGGATGGCTGCGCTCACAGCATCGTGATCAATTCCCCACAAAAGCAGCACGCCATCCTTTGGCGGACGCATGAGGTAGAGAGTGCCATCCTTCGCCTCCGTGACCTCTTTGACGATCGCGAAATAGAGCTCTTCGTCCGTTTTCACACCGGTGTCCCGGACGGTGAGCGTGAAAACATCGGGCTTTTTCGCAGGATCGGAAGGTGAGACTTCACGCAGCTCCAGAATGCCCATCTTGGCGTCTTTGACCTGAAAGGTGAAGGTTTCCTTCGGGGCGTCCACCGGGTGCCAGGAACCCTCCCAATCGGCGACGGCTTCCGGTTTAAAGCCGACCGGGCCCGCGCCAAAACCATCCGGCACGGTTGTCTCAGGACAGGAAGTCAGCACGGCGGCCAGAGCGATGCTCCCGAAGATTTGGAGAAACACGGTTTTCATGTCACAGAGATCAACGCGCTACTCGACGTCAGCTTTGCCACCGTGTAAACCGCCCTTTGATGTGGTGGTCGTATGAAGATGCTCAGGAGCGCAAGGAAGACGTCCAACGTTTGATGGATCGTCGGAGGAGTCGTGGTGAGGTGTTTGAGTTGTTGGAGGTCAAAGCCAGCTCCAAGAAATTGTGCTCCACCTTTTGGGGGCAGGCCTGGTGCCGGCACCTGGAGGCGTTTCAGGTTTATGAGGGCCGTCTTCAGCGCGGCCGGAGTTACCTGCGCCAGAAGACCGTCTATAACCTGAAGATCGAACCAGGGCTCGTCGAGGCGATCGTGGCCGGAGCCACGCTTTATGAAACACGCGTGCACATTCGGCCTCTGGCGGAGCACCGGTGGGCGGACATTGCGCGTGAAGGTTCCGGTCAGGTGCATTCGATGCTGGATCTTCTGGCCGGCCGCCTTGGGGATGGGCTCATGCAGCTTCTTGTGGATGTGGATCGCGGCCTTTTTCCCAGCCCCGGAGAGATGCGTTTTGACTGCTCATGTCCTGATCATGCCGATTTATGCAAGCACGTCGCGGCGGTGCTTTATGGCACGGGAGTGCTCCTGGACGAGCGGCCCGAGCTCTTGTTCACGCTGCGCGGAGTCGATCAGGCGGAGCTTCTATCGGTGGCCTCCTCCGTCACGGCGGCAGGGCTTTCCTCTGTGGATGAGGCTTTAAGTGGATCGGACCTCTCCAGGATCTTTGGAATCGAACTGGGAGAGATGAACCTGCCCTCACCATCCTCGGATGAAAAAAGCAATGATCCTTCGCCGCGCTCATCGGGGAACACATAGACCTCTCTCTGGCAAGATTGATGCGGTTTCGTGGGTTTGTTCCTGCTCTTTATGCTCACTGAATCCTCCCGCCTGCGTGACTTTCCCTCGCTGAATGGAATCTCTTATCTGAACACGGCCGCAGAAAGCATCCCTCCGCTGGCGGTCCATGAGGCGCTGGAGCGATACTGGCGGGATAAGACCCTTGGAATGCGGGGCAGGGCAGGGCACTTCGCCGCGGTGGAGGAGTGTCGTGAAATCAGCGCAAAAATGCTGGGGCTGAGCATCGAGGAGGTGTCATTCTGCTCATGCAGCTCCGAAGCTTACAACCTGCTCGCTTCAGCGCTGAACCTTGGTCCGGCAGACGAGGTGGTGGTCACAGATTTGGATTTTCCTGCGGGAGCGACTCCCTGGCTGAGGTCTTCGACACGCCCTCAAACACGGCTTTGGAAGGCCCAGGAGGGTGAGTTGAACATCCAGGACCTGGCTCCGCTGCTCAACGAGCGCACCCAGCTTGTGCAAGTGTCGCTGGTGAGCTTTTACAATGGTCATCGCATCGACTGGTTGCCCTTTCAGCAGATGGTGAGGCAGCTGGCACCCAGGGCTTTGATTTCCGTGGACATTACCCAGGCTTTTGGACGCCTGGTTTTGGACTGCCCAGGGGCTGATATTTTGATCAGCAGCACCCACAAGTGGACCCTTGGTGTCCATGGAGGCTGCGTCATTGGCATTCCCAGACAGAATGCCGAGCGCCTGACGACGCATGCCGGCGGCTGGTATCACCTGAACAACGCCTTTGATGCTGACCGGTTCGAGCGCGCGGCCAGCAAGTCAGGGGCTCACAGCTACTCTGTCGGCATGCCCAACTTTGCCGCCCTCTATGCTTTGAATGCAGCCCTTCGGTATGTGGATGCAGTGGGTGTCGGGGCGATTTCGACGCATGCCGATCCACTGGTCCGCCGCCTTTACGATGGGTTGATGGAGAGAGGCTATCGCCCCATGTGCCCGCTTCATTCCGGGCGGCCCACCGGCATCATCTCCTTCATGCATGAACGCAGCGCAGAGCTTCATGCCGAACTCGAAAAAGCTGAGGTGCATGTCATGCATCATGCCGGGCGCATCCGCCTTGCTGTTCACGGCTACAATACGGCGGATGACATTAAGCGTGCGCTGGATGCCTTGTCTTCGTAGCGGCTCTTTTGGGCCTGAAACTTCTCGTTGGCAGGCTGCGGTCTGCCTGCTATGAAATAACACGCCAGATTTCCAGGAGAGGTGGCAGAGTGGTTTAACGCGTCGGTCTTGAAAACCGAAGTGGCCGTAAGGTCACCGTGGGTTCGAATCCCACCCTCTCCGGCGCTGCAGGTCAGCCAATTGAAGAAGGCATCGACTCACTCAGCGCCGTGATCGAGACGCATTTTCTGAAACGGCACGCTCTCACAGACGGCGATGATCATGTCCTGGAACTTGTAACCCGCTGCCTTTGTCCGTTTGACGATTTCCTGGACGGCAGGCTTGTCGCTATAGCTAAGGCCTCGCCCGAGCGCGAAGGTGAGAAGGTTTTCGGCAAGGTTCCGCGTGAAGTCGTCCGCCAGGTCGCTGGCCAGGATGGTCCGCAGTTCCGCGAGGTCTTTGAACTTCTGGCCCCGCACCAGTTCCCCGGAAGCATCGATGGGATGCTTTTTCTCTTCCGTCCGGTAGCGGCCGATGGCGTCGTAGTTTTCGAAAGCAAAGCCAATGGGGTCCAGGAAGGCATGACAGCCTGCACAGGAAGCATTGCTGCGATGCTCGGCGAGCTGTTCACGAAGGGTCAGGTCGGAGAAACGAGCCTTTTTCTCATCCAGCGGAGGAACTCCACCTGGAGCTGGTGGCGGAGGTGTGCCGAGAATGTTTTCCAGCAGGTATTTGCCTCGCTTCACAGGGGAAGTTCGGGTTTGCTCGGAAGTGAGGGTCAGGATGCTTCCATGAGTCAGGATGCCTCCACGAGGTGTTCCATGGAGCGCGACCTTTTCGAACTTGTCTCCTTTCGGCCCCTGAATGCCGTAGTAGGCGGCGAGGCGCTTGTCCATGAAGCTGTAGTCGGCGTTCAGAAACTCGATCACGCTGCGGTTCTCATTCAGGATGTGCTGGAAGAAGCTCTGGCTTTCACGCTTCATGGCGGACGCGATCCGTCCATTCCATTCCGGGAAACGGCGTGTGTCGGGCGATACGATGTCCATATCGCGGAGCTGGAGCCACTGGCCGGCGAAATCTTCAGTGAGGGAGTAAGCGTGCCAGTCACCAATCATGCGCTTGATTTCGGCGGCCAGATTTTTGCGCAGCTCGTTCTTTGAGGCGAGCTGGAGCAGACGGTCGTCTGGAGGAGAAGACCAGAGGAAGTAGGACAGGCGGCTTGCCAGACTGTATTCATCAATCGCAGCGACGCCGTTTTCCGCCTCGCCTGAGGCCTGGGGCGAGACACGAAAGAGGAAGGAAGGTGAAACCAGCATGCCTTCCAGCACATATCGCAGCGTGCTGAGCGGCGGTTCATCCTCTTTGAGGGCGAGGTCAGCAAAGGCCTGCCATTTGGCCTTCTCCTCTGCATGGATGGGACGGCGGAAAAGGCGGGATCCCATTTTTTCAATGAGTCCCGGCAGTTCCGCCGCCTGGATTACGCCCGCCTTGCCTGCTGGGCCCTCAATGTTCACCTGATGAACCCAGAGGTTGCGGTCTTGTTTGGTGGTTGGATCCCAGAAGTCGTTGGTGAACCAAACCTGCAGCTCATGCGATCCCACAGGCAGATCAGCATCAACGTGAAACCACTGGGGGGCCTGGTTTTTGGCCGTGATGGCAAAGGCTCCTATCGTTTTGCCTGCAATGCGCAATTCACACTTCGCAGGTTCGTTTCCCGCCTGCTGGGCGCCTGCTTTGAGAGTGAACTGGTATTTGCCCGCTTCCGTGATTTCCACCGCACGTTTCACGTAGCCGCCGCTGGCCAGAACGATGCCTCCAGTGTCAGGTGCGGCGTCACCTTCGCCCCTGGCGAAATCTTCGCCTGTAAACTGCACCGCGGGCAGTCCAACGGGCTTGTCTCCAATCAGCCAGCGGAGGAACCTGCTGCCTCTGGGGGCCAGCAGGCCAAAGGGTCCTTGAACTTCGATTTTGTCGAGTGCCACATTGCGATCACGCTTTTCAGGATCTGGATTGGCCGGGTCTGAGTGATCGTTGAGGTAGGCCAGCGAAATTTTCACTTCCCCTGCATTGAGCTGCACGGTTTTGGTGATCTTTTGCCAGGGACCTTTTTCCCCCTTCCAGCGCGTTTTGACATCGTAGATCGAGATGTCCTTGCCATCAGCACGCAGGGCAACCTTGGCCGGCTCACCTCCGGATTCCGTGGCTGCGACATGCAGGGTGATCAGGTAGCTACCGCTGGCTGGGGCGGTGAACTTGCCTGTCGCCTCCGCTTCTGCATGAAACCAGCGCACGCCGTTGCTTTCCTCCGTCTTTCCCTTGCTGCTCCACATTTTGCCGGCGCCAAGCTCCACGTCCGCATGTTCAGGAATGGACACATCAAAGGCATCTTCAGCAACGCTGCGTGAAGCACGCAGGTACTTCTCCATCAACATGGGTGATATGCTCAGCACATCACCGATGTTGTCATAGCCGTAGCCGCTGTCATCGGGCGGGAATTCTTTTGCAGGCCGTGTGTCCACATAAAGCAGATCACGCACGGTATTGTTGTATTCGGTGCGGTTGAGGCGGCGGGCGGTGATGTGGCCAGGATCAGGCTTGGATGGGTCAAACCAGAACACCGCATCGTCAATCCATGCCACGATTTCATCCCGTTGCTGGAGGCTGGGCTTTTCCTTTTTTTCCGGAGGCATCACATGCGTCACCAGCTGCTGACGGACGTGATCCCACATCACAAAGTCTGAGCGCAGTGCGGCATAGTCGGCATG
>CALDGV010000153.1 GCA_937941745.1 uncultured Prosthecobacter sp.
CGGGTCCAGGGCGCGCTTGATGCTGCGCATCAACTCATAGCTGGCCTCACCAAGCTGGCGCTTCACGAAGGCCTTTTTTGCCAGGCCAACGCCGTGTTCGCCGGTGACGGTGCCGCCCAGCCGGATCGTTTCTTCAACGATCTCCTCCAAGGCTGCCTCCACACGGTGCATTTCCTCATGGTCGCGCTCGTTGGTCAGGAAGGTCGGGTGCAGGTTGCCATCGCCCAGGTGGCCGAAGGTTCCCACCATGAGGCGGTGCTTCTCCGCCACTTCCCGGATGAATTTGACCATGTGTGCCAGTTCTGTGCGCGGCACGGTGACGTCTTCGAGAATGGTCGTGGGCCGTTTGCGTGCCAGGGCGGAGAAAGCGCTACGGCGGGCGGTGGCCAGCCGTGTGGCCTCGGCATCATCAGCTGCGGCCCGGACTTCCCGCGCGCCGTTCTGGCGGGCCAGTTCCATCATCTGCGCGGCTTCTTCTTCAACAACGGCGGGATGACCATCCGTCTCCATGAGCACCACGGCCTCCACTTCAGTTGGGAGGCCGATTTTGGCGTAATCCTCCACGCAGCCGACGGTCATGCGGTCCAGGAATTCCAGGGTGCAGGGGATGATCTTGGCGGCGATGATGGCGCTGATGGTGTGGGCGGCGGCTTCCATGCTGTCATAAAGCGCCAGCATCGTTTTGCGCGCCTTTGGCTTGGGCACCAGCTTGAGCATCACCTCGGTGATGATGCCCAGCGTGCCCTCACTGCCGATGAAGAGGTCCTTCATCGAATAGCCGGCCACATCCTTGACGCATTTGTTGCCGAGGTGGGTCAGCGTGCCGTCGGGCAGCACCACTTCGAGGCCCATGATGTAATCGCGGGTGACGCCATACTTCAGGCCGCGCAAGCCGCCGCTGTTTTCGGCCACGTTTCCGCCGATGGTGCTGATCTTCATGCTGCCGGGATCCGGCGGGTAAAAGAGGCCCACCTTGCCCGCTGCGTCGTCGATGTCCTTGGTGATGGCGCCGCTTTGGGCACGAAGCGTGAGGTTCTTTTCATCGACCTCGAGAATGCGGTCCATCTGAGCCATGCAAAGCACCAGACAGCCTTCCAGAGGCACGCTGCCGCCGCTGAGGCCGGTGCCCGAGCCCCTGGTGACCACCGGCACCCGGGCTTCCCGGGCCAGCTTTACACATGCAGCCACCTCGGCACCGCTGTGGGGAAAGACCACCGCCCCAGGCTTCACTTTCAGCGCTGCCGTGCCGTCAAAGCTGTAAGGAAGAATGTCCTCCGGCTCGGTAAGCACACGGGCGGGATCAAGGGCGGAACGTAAGGCGGCGATGAGGTTGGGGGTGACGGCTGGCACAAGGGCAAGTGTGGACGGCATGGGCCGGGGTGCAAGGGCGCAGACAAATCCGCAGGCGTGCTTGGGCTTGCCACTGGGGACGCTCATCGGCACTATCTTGCTCATGCCCACCAACCTTCCAGACACTCCCCAGCTTTTGCAGTCCTTTGGTGCGGCGCTGGGTCTAGGCCTGCTGGTCGGGCTGCAGCGGGAGTGGGTGCACAATCGGATTGCCGGCATCCGCACGTTTGCCCTGCTGACCTTGTTCGGAGCCCTTTCGGGGCTGCTGGGCATGCTCTACGGGGCCTGGGTCATCGCCGCCTCCGTGCTGGCTTTCGTCGGCGTCGTGGTGGTAGGCCATCTCAGCGAGCTGAAAAACAGGGAGCCCGACTCCGGTCTCACGACGGAGATGGCGATGATGATCATGTTTGCGGTCGGCATCATCTCCATGAACGGACTGCTTGGGGTGGCTGTCATCATCTCCGGCAGCGTCATGGTCCTGCTGCAGAGCAAAAAGACCCTGCACAACATGGTCCACCGAATCGGTGAGGATGACCTGCGGGAGATCGCACGACTGGTTCTGGCGGGGCTGGTGATCCTGCCGGCCATGCCCAACCAGGACATGGGTTACCTGGGTGTGCTGAACCCCTTTTCCATCTGGCTCATGGTGGTGCTCATCGTCGGCATCAGCCTTGCGGCCTACCTGGCGCAGAAAATCTGGGGGGAAAGCAAAGGCGCGGCCCTGGCGGGCATTCTCGGTGGTCTGATCTCCAGCACGGCTACAACAGCCAGCCTGGCCCGTCAGAGCTGCCATCCCAATGCCTGCGGGCTTTGTCTGGCGGCGATCGCCCTCATAGCCTCGGCAGTGGTCTTTGTGCGGGTCATCATTGAAGCTGCCGTCAGTGCTCCCGATCATTGGAGGCAGCTGCTGCCGCCGCTGCTGGCGATGATGTTCTGCGTTGGGCTCATCGCCGCCTGGATGCACCGCGTAGCTCAAAACAAAGGGCGCATGAGCGCTGCGGAATCTCCTCCCTCCGAGCTGAAGAGCGCTGTGCTTTTTGGGCTCCTTTATGCCCTGGTGCTTGTTGTGGTGGCCCTGGCCCGCCAGCACTTCGGCAATTCTGGCCTGTATGTCGCCGCCGGCATCTCGGGGCTGACGGATATGGATGCCATCACTCTTTCCACCGCGCATCTCGTCAGCACGAAACACGTCGAAGTGGACACCGCCTGGCGCATGATCCTGGTGGGTGGCATGGCCAACATCGTCTTCAAGATGAGCCTTGTGCTCATGCTCGGAGCCCGTGCCTTCATCAAGCCCGTGCTGGCAGGGTTCGGCGCGGCCCTGGCCAGCGGCACTCTGATTCTCATCCTCTGGCCCTGAATTTCTGTCCAAGCCCACTCATCATGGAGGAGACCATCCACGTCATTGGCCACAAGAATCCCGACACCGATTCAATCTGCTCGGCGATCGGCTATGCCTGCCTGCGCAACACGCTCGGCGATGCCGAGGTAAAGCCTGCGCGTGCAGGCAGCCTGAACAGTGAGACACGCCATGTACTCAAGCGGTTCTGCCTGCCCGAGCCCGAGCTTCTGACTCGCGCCACCGGGCAGAGGCTGATCCTGGTCGATCACAATGAGGTGGCCCAGGCCTTGGACGACATCCGCCACGGCACCGTGCTGGAGGTGTGGGAGCATCACCGCATTGGCGACCTGCAGATTCCCAGCCCGATCACTTTTCACTGTGAGCCCGTCGGAGCCACGGCCACCCTCATCGCGGAGCAGTTCTTCCTGCATGACATTGAGCCGCCGCCAGCCATCGCCGGCGCTCTCCTGGCAGCGATCTTGTCCGACACCCTCGTACTTGCCTCGCCCACGACTTCCAACAAGGACCGCCGCATGGCGCCGCGTCTGGCCGCGCTCGCTGGGGTGGAGGTAGCCGCTTTCGGTGCAGAACTCATGGCTGCGCGCGGTGATATTGCCACGCGTTCGGCGTGCGACCTGGTTGAAGCAGACTTCAAGGCCTTCAACTTCTCGGGAAACCGCGTCGGCATTGCCCAGGTGGAGGTTCCAGATGCCCGGCCTTTGCTGTCGCGGCAGGCAGAGTTGATCGAGGCCATGGAGCAGATGCGTTCTGCTCAGGGGTTGTGCCTTGTGCTGCTGATTGGCACGGACATCTCCCTCAAAGGCAGCCATCTGTGGGCGGTTGGCGAAAGGCGCGATGTGGTCGAAAAGGCCTTTCAGTGCAGCCTGAGTGCTTCAGGCACTTTTCTCGAAGGCTGCATGTCACGCAAAAAGCAGGTCGTGCCCGTG
>CALDGV010000154.1 GCA_937941745.1 uncultured Prosthecobacter sp.
GGGCCGCGATACTCGCTGCTCGCGTCCGGCTTCGGATCGTAAGTGTCAATGTGTGACTGCCCGCCTGGCAGCCAGACCATGATGATCGACTTGCGTTCTCCTTTGGGCTTCAGGGCATTCTCGGCACGCAGCTTGAGCAGGCCGGGCCAGCTCAGCGTCGCCATTCCGGCGAGGCCAAACTGCATGAAGCCACGGCGTGACGTCAGCGGACCTGCGCAGCGAACAAGGGGTGGAGGCGGGATGATGGAGGACATTCGCCTAAATCTACGGCTGCGAAGAGCCTCCTTTTGCGAAGGATCTCCTTCACCAGCCGTTCCGAGGTTTCTAAAGCCTATTTCCTCCGCTCGAGGACGATGCGGAAGCCAATGGTGGGGCGCTTGGTGTCCGGCGGCACAGGCGTGCGGGTGGAGGAAAGCAGCTCATCCGGATTAGCGCTCCGCCAGTTGCCGCCACGCACTGTGCCGAGCACGCTCTTGGAGTCACTGCCCTTGGCCGCATCATAGTCCGTGTCCACCCATTCGCTGGCGTTGCCACCCAGGCTGATGATGCCTCGTTCGTTAGGCGCAAAAGCACCCACTGGGGCGAGCATGGGAAATTTATCCTCATAGCCGGGAATAAAGGCCTCCAAGTTCGCCTTACGAGCCCCCTGAGGATCTGCCAGATTCTCCACATGCGGTGGCGGCGGCCAATCGAATCCCCAGGGATAAATGCCGCGGATCCTGCCGTTGCGGTCGCTGGGCTTGGTGCCACGCTCCAGGGGAAGCCCCACGGCGCGGCTCCACTCATCATCGGTGGGCAGCCGGTAAACATCCTTGGCTCCGATGAGGCCTGCGTTGCGCTCACGCTCCGTCAGCCAGGCGCAGAAGGCCCGGGCCTCCTCGCGATCCACTCCAACCACCGGCTGGGTGCCCCCTTTGCCCTCGGCGTCCATGTTACCTGGCCTGCGCGCATTGGCCGCCTTGGTGAACTCCACGTAGTCACGCCGACGAGTCTCCGTGGCTGCGATCATGACGGAATCCGTCAGCGGCACAAAGCGCAGGCCGAGACCATTGGCCTTCCATTCGCGGCCAAAGGTCACCGCCTCACGCGTCTGCATGTCTGCAAAGAGTTCGAGCAGCTCACCTGAGTGCACATCCCCCTCGAGCACGATGTCGGAAAAACCTTCCTCCCGCAGTTCATACTCCACCAGCCCACTCCGCACACGAGGCAGTTCCAGCGGTGTGTAACCCAGGAATTCTTCATGCTGGAACACGCGCACCTTCTCCGGCGTGCTTCGGATCACCACACTGCCGTAGGCCTGGCGCTCCACTCGCAGGTGAAAGGCCTGCCAGTCGGCACCTTCCGTTCCCCCGGCCTCAGCCCCCTCGTTTTCCCGCTCATCGGGCATGTCCTCGGCGCCTGCCGCCGGAGTGTCCACATAATAGAAGGGTTCCACCTCATAATGATGCTCCTGGCTGAGCAGCCCGGCTTCACGATCACGATCCGTGAGCCAGAAGCGGAAGGCCTCCGAGTCCCCCACTGGAGCTACGACGTAGTAGGCACTGTCCTTGCCGGTTCCGGCACGCACCACCCGACCTTCGAAAGAGCGCCCCGTGGCCTCCAGGAAACGTTTGAAATGCTTGATCTCAACGGGCTGGGAAGTGATGTGCCCGCCCGGAGCCGGTTTGAACTGCATGCCAAGGCTGTTCACCCACTTTTCACCCAGCTGCGGCAGCCGGGTGACCTCCAGCGTGAGATCGTATTCGGCCGGCTTCGCTCTGCTGGCGGCATGTTCCACCTCGAGATGCTTATGCCCAGGAAGCCGCAACTGGTAGATGATCGGCACGCCCTCCTCTGGATTCAGGGCCAGCGGCGTGACACCGAGGTCATCCTCTCCGGCATACACATGAGCTCCCGGAGGGGTGGTCTTGATCATCAGCATGGGCGTGCTCTTCTGCACGGACACCATGCCCAGGCCGCCGTTCCGTTGTGCCAGCCACATGCCGAACCCCACTGCCAGACTCAAGGTCACCAGGGCCGCCACAGCCCACTGCCAGGCGGCCCGACGTGTCGAAGGCAGAGGCTGGCCACGCAGGTCCAGGGCCATCTCCTGGGCACTGTTGTAGCGGTCTTTGGCTTTCGGTGCGCAGGCGGTGCAGATCACCCGGTGCAGCCGCTGCCAGGCATCCAGCTTGTCACCACTGTCGCTGCAGGATGGGATGTCTGGGAAATCCAGCCGATCCTTGCCGGTGCTCGCCTCATACAGCACCATCCCGAGGGAGAAAATGTCCGAAGCTGCTGATCCTGGGCCTTCAGGCGCCACGAACCCCTCGGTGCCCACAAAGCTGCGCTGACCTAGCAGCGCCACCAGCCCGAGGTCTGCCAGACGGCATTGCCCATCTATGAAGACCAAGTTGGAGGGCTTGACGTCACGATGGATCAGCTTGTGATCATGAAGGTGCTGAAGGCCTTCCGCCACATTTGCACCGATCGTCAGGCAGCGCTCCGCCTTGAGTTGCTTCGAGCGCCTCATCTCCAGTCCCAGTGTGTGGGGCTTGTAGCTGTCAGGATGAATGTCGCGGCCTGTTTCCAGGTCATCGGCCAGCTCCATCACATAATAATAGAACCC
>CALDGV010000155.1 GCA_937941745.1 uncultured Prosthecobacter sp.
AGCACGGCCACCGCTGGCGGACACACGGGTAGCGATACCTCAACCATCCTGGATGATGGTCGTGGCACCATCTACAATGCCGATGGCACTGTAAACGGAGCGGCCACCAAGGATGATGATTATGTGATCACCATCACGGATGTCACGGTCAACGAACGTTCACCGTATGCGATGTTCACGATGTCCGGCCTGGAAGGTCAGGAAGCCTCCCTGACCTTCACCAACATCACAACTACAGGCCTTTCTGGTATCCAGTACTATCAGGGTGGCACCTGGAACACCTACAGCAGCGGCACCGTCACGTTCGATGACAATGGGACCGGCCCTGATGCAGAGGTCTCGACCATGCTGCTGCGTGTGGCCATTGCTCCGGAGCAGGATGCTTTCGTGGACAACAACGATACCTTCCGGGTACGTGCGGCGACTGTGAGCGGCACTCTGAGCACGGGAGGCAATGGCACCATCGTGGATGACGGCACAGGTGATGTCTTCCTGGCTACCAACCTTACTGGCCTGCCAAATTCCAGCACGGACGGCGGATTCCCTGTCATTGATGATGACCGCCAGATGACGGTGAGCGATGTGACGACCAATGAAGCCTCTCATTACGCCGTCTTCACGGTGACCGGCAAGGAACTTCAGAAAGCGGTTCTTTCCATCATCACCAACATCGACACGGCAACCCTTGTCGGCATCCAGTATCTGGATGGAACGACGTGGAAGGATTACAATGGCGTATTTGTAGAACTGCCAACAAATGGCGATGCCACCCTGGCTGAGTCCACGACGTTGCTGGTCCGAGTCGTCACCACGCCTGAACAGGATCTGCCATTGGAAGTCTCGGAAACATACACCCTCGTTGCTGCCACAACGAGCAACACCCTGAGCACCGGTGGCACGGGCACGATCTTGGACGACTTTAGAGGTGAAATTTTCCTCGCTGACAACAAAACGGCGACCCCGAACCTGTCAACCGATGCAGGCTATCCGGTCCTGGATGATGACCGTGCGCTTTCCGTCAGCAGTCTGTCGGTCAACGAGAACTCCCCTTACGCGGTGTTCACGGTGACGGGGATTGAGGGCCAGCGTATGATTCCCAGCATCACCAACACGGACACGGAGAACCTCGTGACCATCCAGTATTTCCTGGGCGGATCATGGCAGACCTTCACCACGGGGTACATCACTCTGCCCACCAATGGGGCGGTTTTGAACGACGAGCCTCAGACCCTGCTGGTGCGTGTAGCCCTGGAGCCAGAGAAGGATGACATCTATGAAGGGGCTCAGGATTTTACTTTGGTAGCCTCAACAGTCAGCGGCAAGCCAAGCACCGGTGGAGTGGGCACGATCTATGATGACGGCACGGCCAGCATCTTCCTGGGCACCAACAACACCTCGACGCCGAACACGCCGGCTGAGTATGGAGCTGAAGGCATTGAGCTGGACGATGACCGGGCGGAAATCGTCGTGATTGATGGGCTGGGCAATGACCTGGTGGACGGCAGCGCCACGGTGCACATCGGCAGTGCCAGCGAGTGCTTCAACAGCAGCGTCACCTTCACGATCACCAACATCGGGGCCGCACCGCTGGTGATCACCTCCTACACGCTCTCCAGCGGGGATGTCGCACGCTTCTCCGTGCCGACCTTGGTCACGCCGATCTCCCTGGATCCCACAGAAAGCACCACGCTGACGGTCAGCTTCTCGACCACGGCGGAAGGGCCTTATTCTGCCACGCTGCAGATCATCAACAACGACGGCAACGAAACCCCCTTCGACATCACCGTCACCGGCACGGGTGTGGACACCCACTTTGATGAGGTCCTCACCTCAGGTGCGCCTGCCTGGACGGCCTCCTCCTACATCGCCACGGACCACTTCTTCCAGCCAGTCCTGGGCTTTGCGCCTGCTGTCGGCCAGGTCATCACCCTGCTGAACAACACCGGCGGCTCCCCGGTCCAGGGCACCTTCAACGGCGTGCCCCAGGGCAGCGTGGTGGAGCTCAGTTTCGAGGGCGTCACCTACTACTTCAAAATCAACTATGCGGGTGGCGACGGCAATGACATCACCCTCACCCGGATTGAACCCCTCGGACCGCGCATGTGGACCTGGCGCAGCGGCACCAGCGCCCGCAACGTCAAAGGCAAGTATGCCAGCGCCGACGGCAGCCCGCTGAACCCAGGCGCGCGCCAGGGTGCCATGAACTTCCAGGGCCCGGATGGCAACCTGTGGGTGTTTGGTGGCTACGGCTATGCCACCAGCAACACCACCCCCCGCTGGTTGAACGACCTCTGGCGGTATTCCCCGGCCACCGGCGAATGGACCTTCATCAAGGGTGCCACGACCCACAACGCGCTCGGTGTCTATGGCACCAAGGGCGTGGCTGCAGCCGGCAACATGCCGGGCGCACGCCATACGGGTGCCACCTGGGTGGACTGCAATGGCAAGTTCTGGCTCTTTGGCGGCTTTGGCCCCACTGGTCGTTACAATGACCTTTGGAAGTACGATCCTGTCACCGGCCACTGGACCTGGATGGCCGGCTCCAACCTGCCCGGAGACCTCGGCAACTACGGCCCTCGCGGCGCCTCTTCCGTGAACCACATCCCGAGCGCCCGTCAGGGTGCCGTGGCCTGGGCCACACGTTGCTCGCTCTATTTGTTCGGCGGCACTGTGGACGGGACCTCGAACTTCCTCAATGACCTCTGGAGGTATGACATCTACACCGGTGAATGGACCTGGCTTTCCGGTGCCCCCGGCACGCTCAACAGCAACGGCCAGTTCGGCGACCAGGGAACTCCCCACGTGGACAACGTGCCCAGTGCCCGCCGCATCGCCCAGGGCTGGCTGGCGCAGGACAACAACAATCTCTGGCTCTTCGGCGGCCAGGGCGTCGGCAGCAGCGGCACGCAGGCAGGCGACCTGAACGATGTCTGGCGCTATGACACCACCCAGAACAAGTGGGAATGGGTGCGCGGCAGCAGCTCCATCAACCCAGTGGGCGACTATGGAGTCAAAGGGCAGGCATCCGCCCAGAACGATCCTCCCGGCCGAGGTGCGGCAGGCACCTGGGTGGGTGCAGATGGCAGGCTCTGGATGTTCGGCGGCATGCAGAACTTTAACAGCTCGCAGCTGCCGCAGGACTGCTGGGCGTTCGACACCGCCACCCGCCAGTGGACCTGGGTGATGGGCACATCCACCCTCTTCAAGGCAGGGCAGTATGGCACGCTCAACGAACGCGCGCCCGACAACATCCCGGGTTCACGCTTCTCCCCCAGCATCTGGAGAGCGCCCAGCGGCACCGTCTGGTTCTATGGCGGCGGTGGTGTGGATGCCCGCGGCACCGGCGGCCGTCTGTCAGACATCTTCTCCTTCGATGCCGAAATGCCTGCGGATGTCACCCCGGAATCCGCCCCGGAAGTCATGGCCTTTGACGACTCCTCCTACATCATCAACTTCGCCCCCTCCACCACCGACAGCAACCAGGTCACCCCCATGTACACCCCCGTGGGCGGCACCCTCAGCGCTAGCGACCCGGATGGCGACCTGACCCAGTTCCTGCCCGTGGGCGGCACGGTGACGGCGGCCGGCACCCTGGTGCTGCAGGAAAACGGCCAGTGGCTCTACACCCCGGCCCCCGGGTTCACCGGCACCGGCAGCTTCACCTTCCAGGCCGTGGACAGCTACGGCGGCACCAGCCCGGTGAGGAACATCAAGGTCACCGTCATCAACAACTTCGCCGACAGCGACGGCGACGGCATTGACGACGAGTTTGAGCGCCGCACCTGGGGCGACCTGGCCGCCGGCGACCCGCAGGGCGACAGCGACGACGACGGGCAGGCCAACTACATGGAGTTCATGGCCGGCACCGACCCGCTGGACGGCGGCTCACGGCTGAACTCCGGGCTGGCCCTGAGCCCCGGCACCTCCAGCAGCGGCTCGTTCCGCTTCGAGATCAACCACGTGCGCCCCGGCGTGAACTACCACCTGGAAAGCAGCGTGGACCTGGTGAACTGGCAGCGCATCGGCACGTTCAGCTTCCCCGAAGCCGGCGCCGCCGTGATCGAAGACGCCGACACCCCCACCGGCACCCGCTTCTACCGCATGAACCTCGAATGGCTCAACAATGTGCCCGTGCCCTGAGCCGAGCCCGTGATCCTTCGAAAGTCTTCCTGCGCCTTGCTGCACCAAGGCGCAGGGGTGGCCGCGGTGAAAATCACAACACGATTTGAGATGCCCGCCGTTGGCCAGCCAATCGACAATAGGCTTCAGACCATGAAGCCAGCTACGTCACCCATGCGCGCATAGACCTCGCGGCCAGCGGAGCTGTGTTCGAGAAGGTCGTCGGCAAACCGCACTTTTCCGGGCTCAAAGGCAGTGATCACACAGGAGCCGCCGAAGCGGAAGTAACCCTTTTCGGCCCCTCGTGCCATGAACTGCATCGGTCGTGAGGTGTGGACGACGGAGCCGACGCAGGTGGCACCGATTTCGAGAAAGACGACCTCTCCCAGATGGTCGGTTCGGATGCGTGTCAGGTAGCGTTTGTTCTCCCACAGAATGCCCGGTTTCTTCATCAGGGCGATGGGGCTGACGGAATAGAGAGGACCTTCGATCAGCCTCGGAGTGCCGTTGAAGCCACTGCAGGGAAAGTGAAAGCGGTGGTAGTCGGTGGGGCAGAGGCGTGAGATGAGCAGGCTGCCCTTTTCAAAGCGGGCGGCGATTCCGGAATCCCCAAGAAGCCTCGTGAGGTCGAACCGGATTCCCTTGATCAGGAAGTCCCGGCACTGGGAGATGTCAGGAATGACCAGATGGCGTCCATCAGCGGGCAGGATGACGGCTTTTTCATCAGGTGCGATGGGCCGGGACTCCGGTTTCAGCCTCCGGTGGAAGAATTCATTGAAGGTCTGATAACTGTCCACGGAGTCGGCGAACTCGGAAGCATCCACGCCGAACTGTTCGATGAAGGGGATGATCTGCGCGGCACTGGCCTTGCTGTCCATCCGGGCACCATACCACTTTGAAAAAATGGCCCGCTTGACCAGCGCATGCAGGGCCAGCGAACCGAGAGGGTTCTCGTAGATGAAGCGGAGCGGCTTTTCGCCATAAACAGCTTCTGTTTCGATCTGCCCAGTGAGGCGATTGAAGTACTGAATCGGAGCGGGGGGCATCAGAAACTACTCCTTCCACTCACGCCGCCTGTTCGGCAGATGCAGCCGGAGCTTCATCAGCGGCCTTGCAGTCAGGCTCGGAGCTTTCGGCTTCCGTGACGACGGTTTCCTCTGCTGCCGTCTCGGCAGTCGGTGCTTCAACAGCGGCTTCTTCTTCCAAGACGGCTGAGGTTCCTTCTGACGTTACTGGGGCTTCCGCAGGAGCCGGGGCAGCCTTGGGTGCTGCATTCGGCTCTCCCTGCACACCAAGGAAGACCATGCCATCACTGTATTCGATGACATAACCCTCGTTGGCGAGCCAGCGAATGTCCTTAATGACTCCGATCTGCTCGTCGGTGGGAGCATTCTTGGCGGGCGCGGTGGCGGCTTCTTCACCTTCAGGCGCGGCAGGAGAAGGGCAGATGGCTTCGACCAAGTCGTGCAGCAAGATGCCGGACTTGCCTTTCAGCACTTCCACGATCCTGGCCACGCGCTCGGAGAAGACCACCCCTGGATCGATGGCCTTCGGTTTGACACGGCTGACGAAAAGCTTGCCCGCACGGCGCTTGAAAAGCTTCAAGCCGCGGCGCTCGAAGCCTGCACCCAGCTTCTGGCACATGTCGAACAGGTGCTTGCGGGCGTGGTCCACTCCCTGGCGGAGAAGGATGAAGAGGGCGTGGCTGAGCTTGTGCTTGTCCACATTGCCCTGCACCAGCGCTTCACGGCTTTCGGTGACAGCTTCGTCGGCATGGAAACGGCGGAAGTGGGCTTCCATTTCAGCACGGGAGCTAAAGCTCTGCGGCTCAGCCCCTTCTGCAGGAGTGTCCTTGAGCCAGATCCAGCGGATGCCTTTTTTCTGCTTTTCCTTCCACTTGGTGACGAGTTCGGGGTCGGACTCCACCTTTACGCGGCGCTTGTAGTCCTCGAGCGGCATGTTGGCGAAGCGCTCGCGGTGCAGCCGGATGAGGGAGGTCTGGAAGCTATGATGGCTGGGTGGCCCCAGCAGTTCGCCACTGATTCCGCAGACGCCGATGCTTTTGAAGTCGCCCTTGGGCTCTTCGAGCTCGATCTCTTCGGCCTTGTAAAAGGATTCCAGGGCCTGGCTGCGAAGCACGTGCTGCAGAGCTTCATCGCGGCTCAGGAACAGGCCGCCATCATGGGTGGCAAAGAGGCCCGAAGCACGCTCAGGCGCGCAGATGTAGCGGGCATGGAAGCGGTCCCCTTCCGCAAGCACGAGACGTGAGGCATCAAACATGCTGAAGGCATGGCCGGTGCCGCGGATGTGGCCTGCGAGAGCTTCTGCGGACTTGTCTTCAGGCTCGATGACAACCTGCACGTCCTTGGGCAGCTCCCCCCATTCACGCTGAGGTGGGCGGGAGCCTTCGCGCTGGCGGTCGCCAAAGCGGCGGGGGCCGCCACGAAAATCACGATCGCCCTTGGGGCCTCCGGCAGAGGGAGGGCCATCACGCCGGGGACGTGAATCGCCTTGGTCACGCGGTCCCTGCCCAGGAGGGCCGTCGCGGCGTGGGCCTCCACCGAATCCTCCGCCCTCACGCCGTGGTGGTCCATCACGCCGGGGTCCTGGAGGGCCGCGGCGGTCTCCGCGATCACCACCCTGGCTAGGGCGGCGGGGGCCGCGGTCTTCCCGCTCTTCAAAGCGGCTGAGGTCGGCGCTGGCTCCGCCTGCCGAACCAAAACTGGAGACCCATGCGGGCATCATGCGCAAATCGGACAAGTCCACTGCCGAAGAGGCGGCGGGAGCAGGGGCCGGCGTCGAATCTGAAATCGGTTCGTTCTCAGTCATGATCTGGGGGCGAAAGGGCGCGCAGTATGGATGCCTTCGCAAGATTGTCGCCAACTTTGTTACAACCGTCATGCCTGGGAGTTTGCCAGGTTGAAAGGGCGGCTTTTAAGTTCTCCACCTTGTCCCAGCCGGAAAACAAACTCCTCCACCGTGCCCGCGCCCTGCTCTCGCGGGGGCTGGGATCGCGCATGGTGTCTGGATTTGTGCTCGTGGCCATGCTCACGGTCATTTCCAAAGGGGTCTCCTTTCTGAAGGACGCCGCAGTCGTGCGCCAGTTCGGCATCAGCGATGAGTTGGATGCCTTCATGTTTTCCTTCGGCCTTCTCACCTTCATCGGTGCTTTGATCGGCGGCGGGCTGCCGGAGGCCTTCCTGCCGCTTTATGCAGAGGTGACTCATCAGAAAAGCCCGGTGCGTGCCCGTCGGCTGGCCATCCAAGGCACATTCCTTCATGCCGCCAGCCTGTTCCTGGCCTGTGTGGTCTTGTATTTCCTGGCCCCGCAGTTTGTCGGCTGGACGACGCGTGGTTTCACGCCTGAGAAGCAGGCTCTTGCTGCAGGCTTGATGAGGCAGCTGCTGCCTTTCATGGCCTGCCTGGGGCTCGGCTATCAGCTCGGCACCTGGCTGCGGGCAGACAAGCACTTCCAGGCAGCCACCTCCGCGCCGATGCTGGTGCCCCTGGCCGTGATTGCGGCGCTGCTTCTCGACTGGCGCTCTCCTGATGCCCGCACCCTGGTCCTCGGCACCCTGGCTGGCGGCTTCCTGCAGGTGTTGGTGCTGGTGATCGTGCTATGGCGCGGTGAACGCCTGACCCTGGCCTTCGTTGCCGGGTGTCTGCGAAACTGGGAGCCGGAGGTGCGGCAGATGCTGCGCAAGGCGCTGCCGTTTCTGTTTGCCGGTGCCATTTTCAATACGGCGGTGGTGGTGGATCAAACCATGGCAGCGTGGCTGGAAGCTGGCAGCGTGGTGGTGCTGGGATACACGGACAAGGTCTGCGGCATCATTCTCGCCGTCACCGCCGCGCCAAGCTGCGATGTGCTCTTCCCCTATTTCGCCGACAAAGTGGCCCGCCGTGACTGGATCGGGGTGCGGCGGCAGCTCTTCACCAGCGCTGGTGTGGTGTTGAGTGCCGGACTGCCTGCGGCCCTGCTTTTGAGCGCTTTTGCACCCTGGGTGGTGCAGTTGCTCTTCGAGCGTGGCTCCTTCACGCCAGAAGACACGGAGCGTGTCGCCGCCGTGCTGCGCTACGCCGCGCTGCAAATTCCGTTCTACATCCTCGGCAGTCTCGCCTCGCGTGTGGTGGTAGCCTTGCAGGCGACGAATTTCATCATCCTGATCGCCTGCTTCGCCACCGTCGGCAATGCCCTGCTGAACCTGCTTTTCATGCGCACGATGGGAGCCGCAGGCATCGCTCTTTCCACGGTTCTGGTGCAGATGCTTTCCGCGGGGCTTGCCTGCCTCTATGTGCTGCGCCAGATCAAGGCCCGTCAGGCGCAGAATCCGCCTGACTGACCCGTTTCATGCCAGCCAAACAGATCCTCTACTCCGGCCGCGTCCAGGGCGTCGGCTTCCGCTACACTACCAAGCAGATTGCCTCGGGATACGAGGTCACCGGCAGCGTCCGCAATCTTCCTGACGGCCGGGTGGAACTGAAGGCCATGTCCGACGATGCCGAGGAACTGGAGGCCTTTCTGGCCGCGATCGATGAGAGTAATCTGGGATCTCTGATCCGAGAGCGTGAAGTCACCCTCATTCCTGCACTTGCCGGGGTCAGGGGCTTCAGCATCGAACGCTGAACCTGCGGCTGAGCTAGCCGCCGATGGCAATCATGCGCCGGTTCGGCTGGTAGTTGTGGCGGAAGTCATGCTCCTTGGGCTTCCGCGCCACCACGCCGTGGATGAAATCCGCCAGCTCTGCATCGCTGCAGCCCGCGCGAAGCTTTTCCCGCAGGTCAAACTCCAGGTAGCTGCCCAGGCAGGGGCGCAGCTTCCCGTCGCTGGTCAGGCGCAGTTTGTTGCAGGCCTCGCAGAAGTGCAGGTTCGTCATCGCCCCGATGAAGCCGATTTTCTGTCCGGTGGAGGCGATCTCATAATAGGTCGCCGGTCCGTTCGTCTTGAAGTTCGGAAGCGGTGTGAGCGGTCCGTAGTGCTGCTCCACCAGCTTCCTGGCCACGCCGGTGGAGAGGAAGTTGTCCTCGCTCAGCACATCCTGCGTGCTCACCGGCATCAGCTCGATGAAGCGCAGCAGCGCTCCTTTGGAACGGGCATAGTCGATCAGCGGCACCAGCTCCTTTTCGCTCTGGTGCTTCATGAGCACGCAGTTCAGACGGAGGGAATGGAAGCCGGCGTCAATGGCGGCATCAATGCCTTCCAGCACCTTGGGCAGCAGGTCGCGGCTCGTCGTCCGCTGATAGGAGGCCCGGTCCAGGGAGTCGAGCGAGATGTTGGCGCTCTGGACGCCAGCCTTCACTAGCCGCCGGGCGATTGTCTCTCCCTGCTCCTCCTTGCTTAAAAGCGTGCCGTTGGTGGAGATGCCGATCTGCTCGATGCCTGGAATGGCGGAGATCTGGGCGCAGAAGTCCGCCACACCCGGGCGTGTCAGCGGCTCGCCACCGGTGACGCGCACTTTTTTGATCCCCAGCGCTGCGCCCACGCGCAGCACGCGCAGCATCTCCTCATAGCTCAGCACCTCCTCCTTCGGAAACCAGGCCTGTTCCTCCTCCGGCATGCAGTAGCGGCAGCGTTCGTTGCAACGGTCGGTGACGGACACGCGCAGGTAGGAGATTCGATGGCCGAAGGCGTCTTCCACGAAGGTTGGGGGGAGGAGCTGGGATACGCCAGAAATGTCAGGCTAGCACCGGCCCTTTCACCGCCCAGCGCTTGATGACAAAGCCCGTGGCGGCTTTTTCCTTCCAAAGGGCAAAGTGAGCCGTCTGGGTGTGCGCCTCCAGGGCCGCCTCATCCACATACTGCTCGCTGAGGGCAAACAGATTGGGCTGCTCAAACTGGCGGTTCACCTCAAAACGGGTGCAGCCCGGCTCCTTCACGGACTCCGCAGCGTTGTGGGTGATGACTTCGAGGAATTCATCAACACGGGCCGGGTCGATTTCGAGGATGACAATAACATTGATCATGATCACGCCGACAGAGCCGATTTTGCGATAACATGCAACCGCGCGCTGCCGTATCCTCCGCCCACAACCCCCAAGCTCACCAGACATGAAGTTCATTCCCAGCCTGATCCTCCTCCTGTCTGTCTCCGCCCTCTCCGCGCAGGAGACGAAGCCCGCTGCTCCAGCGCCGGCCAAACCCGCTGAGGCCGCCAAACCTGCAGCGACACCTCCTCCGCCTCCCGCGGTGCCGAAACCTGCCGCCACCACCCCTGCAGCCAAGGCTGCCGCGCCCGCCGCCGCCCCAGGTCCAAAGGCTGCCACTACTCCGGCGAAACCTGCCGCCGCACCTGCTCCAGCGAAAACGGAGCCTGCCAAACCTGCCCCGGCTCCCGCGCCGAAGGTGACGGAGACCAAGCCCGCTGCGAAAGCCGAAACCAAGCCAGCTGCAGCACCTGCCAAACCTGCAACTCCACCACCACCGCCCAAGCCTGTCGCTGTGTTTAAGGACAAAGCCTTGGAAGCAGCCGTGCGGAAGCAGGTCTTTGCCAAGCGCGACAACCAGGAGGTCATCACCGCCGAAGATGTCGCCACCGTGTCGATCATTGAAGGTAAGGGTGCGGGCATCACGGACCTCAGCGGTCTGGAAAAATGCACGGCGCTGGCTTCGCTGACCCTGCCGGACAACAAAATCACCAGCCTGGCACCCCTCAAAGGCCTGGAACGCCTCCAGTTCATCGATGTGGCGAACAACCAGATCGCCGACATCTCCCCTCTGGCCTCCTGCAAGGCGCTGCAATACCTCGAACTGACCAACAACAAGGTCGCGGATGTCTCTCCGCTCGGAGGCATCACCTCGCTGAACTCCCTCTATCTGGCCGGCAACCAGATTTCGGACGTCAGCGCCCTCTTCAAGCTGCCCAAGGTCTGGACTCTCTACCTCGATGGCAACAAGGTCGCAAAGCTCGACGGCATCGGTCAGCTCAAGTGGCTTTCCATGCTCTCCCTCAAGGGCAACCAAGTGGCGGATCTTGCCCCCATCGAATCATTGACGGACCTGCAGTTCCTCTTCCTGGACAAAAACCCGGTTGCTGACATCGCTCCGCTGCACCGTGCCTGGAAAAAGGACAATGATGGAGCTCGTGAGTGGGCGCCTTACTGCCAGATCTTCCTGACAGACTGCCCGCTCAATGAGGCTTCCAAGAAGCTCCTCGAAGAGATGAAAAAGGCGGGAGCCCGAATCTCTCCATAAGCGTCACACGACCCCTTTGGGGTGGCACAAAAAGCCCCAAGTCTCTCGCGAGCACTTGGGGCTT
>CALDGV010000156.1 GCA_937941745.1 uncultured Prosthecobacter sp.
TGACCTCGTCATCGGAGTTGATGAGAGGCACGACCTCAAGCTTCAGCAGCACATCGCGGTATTCCACACTGACACTGGTGTTCGCCACACCGGCGGTGAAGCCACCGTTGGAGAGAATCTGCGCGGGCACGGCGATGCGCTGGCCAGAGGAGATGACGGACTTTGCGGCGTTCTTGGCATACACACTCGGCGTGGCCAGCACCTTGAAGTCGCGGTTGCCGTCGGCCAGCTTGATGTAGTTGCTCAGGGAGCCGATGGTGCCGTAGAAATTGAGCTGGTTGACCGAGAAATTGTTCATGTTCAGCGGGAACTGTACAGTGCCAACCGCTGTCGAAGTCGTGGCACCAGGCGTGGTCTGGTTCAGGCTGAAATCATCAAGCATCTTCAGGAAGTCGAAGCCCACGTTGTAGTCCTTGCCTAGGGTGAGCTGGCCGATGATGGCGGAGATGTACACCTGCTGAGGTTTTACATCCATCTCCTTCAAAAGCTGGTCGATGCGGGTGATGTGCTCGGGCGAACCGGAAACCACGAGGCTGTTCGACTGCGGATCGGCGATGAGCAGCGTCTTCCCGACGATCATGGATTCCGGCGCACCGACCTCCTCGGGCGCATCCAGCACGCTGCGGCTGGCATTGGAGCCGGTGCTCATGCCACTGCTGCCGCCGAAGTTGTTGTTCGTGCCGAATGCTTGATTGGAGTTGCTGGAATTACGCGCGTCCGTGGAGGGCGAGTTTGAACTGGCCCCACCGCTGCGTCTGGCGCTGCCGCCAGTGCGTCCACCGCCGGAAGACGCCCCGCCGTCATTGCTCTGGATGTCGGTGTCCTTCGCCAGGGCATTGTAGGCCACCGGCAGGAAGTCCTGCACGTCCATCCACTTGAGGCGGCGTTTGAGGAAGTTGGTGCCGTCCTCCTGCTTGTCGAGCTTCTCGACCAGCCCCTTGATGTAAGTGATGTCCACCGGGCGGCCGATGACCAGCAGCTCATTCGTGCGGCGGTAGGGGAAGATTTTGACCTTCGAGGCGGCGGGATTGGTGGCGGAGGTGCTTGTGCTGCCCGCAGGATTCATCACAGCCGCAGGCGGCGTGCCTGGACGGGCGGCAGGATTTGCCACAGCAACGGGTGCTGAGCTGGTCTGGGTCTTCTCCTCCTGCTGAAAGATTTCACTCACAATCTCGGCCACCAGCTCCACATCGGAGCGCTCCAGTTTGATCATCTCATTCGCGATCTCCGCAGGCGGCACATCGACGATTTGAGCGATTTCGCAGATGCTGCGAATCGTGGCGCTGTTTTCGGTGATGATGAGGGCCGAGTCGTTCGAGATCGGCGTCATCGCGCCATACGCATGCAGTTTGATCACCTGCTGGAAGGCCTTGGAGGCATCCTCACCGGAGATGTGCTGCAAGGGCAGGACGTAGTGGCAGATTTCTTCGCTCTCCGGCAGGTCGCGCAAGGAGCTATAAACCTTCAAACCGTCAGCGGTCGGGCTTTTGCCACCGGCGTGGTTGATCAGCTTCGCCGTGGTCGCATCCACATGAATGATGGCGTAGCCGTTGAGCAGCAAGGTTGCCTCAATGAAGGCGATGGCGTCCTTCTTCGTCAGCATCTGCGGGGAGACGATGCGTAGCTGTTCCCCCTGCAACGCGGAGTCCAGAATGAGCTTTTTACCCGTGAGCTGGATATAAAACGGGATGATCGCCTGGATCGGAGCGCTGGGAAAATTCACCTTAATCGAGGCTCCCTCACTCACCGGAACATACCCCCCCGTATTCGCCTGCGCGGCTGGAAGCGGCAGCGTGGGGCCCAGTCCTGGCTGCTGGGCCTTCGAAGCGTGCTTGGCACCCAGGAGAAAAAGCACCAGCAGCACGGCGAGGCGCAAACGGCTGGGCAGGTGAGAGGAATATCGCGGCATATTGTTACTGAAATTATATTGAGTATAACAAATCAGAGGCCACCGGCAAGGTTTTAGTTAATATCTATTAAAATTCATGCCCTACAGCCATTTCTTGCGCTGAACCGACTCCGGCGGATGATCCGGCCCCATGATCTCCATTCAGGGCATCACGAAGCGCTTCGGCGCTCAAACCGCCGTTGATCACCTCACGCTGGAAGTCCCGCCGGGCATGATTGTGGGTCTTTTGGGGCCCAACGGCGCTGGAAAGACCACCACGCTGAAAATGGTCACCGGCATGCTCCAGCCGGACGAGGGCGCGGCCCTGATCTGCGGCGTGAACGTCGTCACCCACCCCATGGAGGCCAAGCGGCTGCTCGGTTTCGTGCCAGACTCGGGCGCGGTCTATGAATCCCTCACCGGCCTCGA
>CALDGV010000157.1 GCA_937941745.1 uncultured Prosthecobacter sp.
TCTTCTTTTATCCATGTCCCAACCACTCAACTGGAACTCTTCCTCCCTCACCCACGGCTGGCAGCGCGGGGTCAAAGCCTTTTACTGGGGGCTGGGTTTTACGGAAGCGGACTTTGACAAGCCTCAGATAGGTATCGCCACCCCCCTCTTGGACGGCAACCTCTGCAATCTAAGGGCGCATGAGCTGGCCAAAGCCCTGGAAAAGAGCTGCGCGGAGTCCGGATTGATTGCCTTCCCCTTTGGCGTGAGCCCGGTCAGCGACAACATCACCCAAGGTCATGAAGGGGGAGCCTCCTCCCTGGTGTCGCGCAACCTCATGGCCAATGGAGCGGAAATGGTGTGCAGCGCCCATCGCTACGACGGAATGATCGGCCTTCACCATTGTGACAAAAACGGTCCCGCGTTTGCCATGGCCCTGGCTCGCATGAACTGCCCTGGTCTCATTGTGAATGGAGGCAGCATCCTGCCTGGCTGTCACCAGGGCCGCGCCCTGACCATCCTCGACGCCTATGATTCCCAGGCACAGGCCAATAGCGGCAAAATCTCCGTCGAAGAATCCGAGACCGTCATCCGGCACGCCTGCCCTGGCGCAGGAGGCTGCGGGATTGCAGCGTCCTTCAATACCTGGGGTGTGGCTCTGGAAGCGATGGGCCTGAGCCTGCAAGATACCTCCAGCATTCCGGCGGTGGATTCAGGCAAGCTGACCGACTGCCAGCGCGTCGGGACCGCGATGCGCCGCCTGCTCGAACTGAACCTGCGCCCTCGTGACATCCTCACCAAGGCGGCGATTGGCAATGCCATGGCAGCGATCGCTGCCATCGGAGGCTCCACCAACGGCGTGCTGCACATCCTGGCGCTAGCGCATGAAGCCGGTGTCGATTTCACCCTCAAAGACGTGCAGGCCATCTGCCGCAAAACGCCTGTGTACTGCAATTTTGCCCCCCGGGGCAAGGGCACCATGGCGGACCTGCATCGCATTGGCGGCACGGCCATGCTGCTGAAGCACCTCCTGAAAGCCGGGGTGCTGGATGGCTCGTGCATCACCGTCACCGGGCAGACTCTGGCCGAAAACGTGGCCCACTGCCCCGATGTACCTGCTGATCAGGAACTCATCGCCCCGCTTGGCCAGCCCTTCAAAGCCTACGCCGACCTTCAGATCTGCTTCGGCAACCTCGCCCCGCACGGCATGGTCTTCAAAGTCTCCTCCCGGTCCGACCCTCAGTTCCGCGGCCGGGCCATCTGCTTCACCAGCGTGAAGGAAGTGTCCGATGCCGCCGCAGAACGGCGCATCCAGCCAGGTCATGTGGTCATCCTTCGTGGGGTCGGTCCCATCGCCGCCGGGATGCCGGAACTGCTAGTAGCCAGCGCGGCCCTTGCCGTGCCGGAGCTGGACGGGAAGGTGGCCTTCCTTTCTGATGGCCGTGTCTCAGGCGTCTCCCACGGCGTCATGGGCATCCATGCCTCCCCCGAAGCCGCTGTCGGAGGCCCCATCGCCGCCGTTCAGGATGGTGACGAGATCGAATTCGACCTAGTGGCAGGCACCGTGCATGTCCATGCAGACCTCGCGGCCCGCTCGGCCACGTGGCCCAGGCCCTCCTACCAGCGCGGCTACCTGGCCGACTTTGCCGCCACGGCGCAGCAGGCGCACGATGGCTGTGTTTCCGCCTGGGTTCTGGGACGCTAAGCCGACTGCACCATGCCAGAAACAGGGTCCGATTCAGCCGCCGAGATCTGTGCCTATCCCCGTGAGGTGGTGGAACAGGTCTGGCAGCTTGCCCAGGTCATTCCGGGCAATGATCCCGCCGTTTGGCGCAAGGACGAGTTCGGCGCCTGGCTGCACCGGCAGGAGTACCGCAACCGGAACAGCGAGTTCGGCTGGGAAATTGCCGATGGCGGCTACCGGATGCGCAAGATGGGCCTGGCCTCCCTGCGCCCCATGCAGTGGCAGAACCATGTCGATTTCCTGGTCGCCTCACGCCATCAGGCCGTGGTGACTGCCGATGGGCTGCGCAACTCACGCCGCCTCATCTGATCTGGGCGGATTTCCACTGCTGCAGCCGCCGGGCCAGTTCACTGGCTGTGGTCTGCTCCGTGATGCCGTCCGCCAGGGTGTGCCATTGGCGGATGGTGGTCTCGACGCGCACTTTATAATAGGTGGTCTGCCCGGACCTCATGGATTCCTGAGGGGCGAACTGCACGATCTCATCCGCACGCAAGGTCACCACACGCCCCCAAAACGGCCCCACCTGGGTGCTGATCCGTAGCGAGTCAGGACCGAACTCCACCTTCGACTGGTGCAGCAGCAGCCAGACTGCATACAGCTCGATCAAAGGTGCGCTCACACCCCACACCAGCTTGAAGAGCAAAGGTGCATCCTGGACGATCAGCACCGCCAAGACCGCCATCCAGATGGATCCGAAGATCAAAAGCCCTACGGCGACGGCCCGATGGCGTCCCGGTGGGCACACCAGGACTTCCGGCAGACCTTCCGCCGTAAAGCGCGCCGTGATGCCACGGGCCTGAAGCCGTGCCTCCAGCTGCTCCGTGCCCGATTCCCCCACAGCCGGGGTCCTGGCAGCCGGCACGACCTCCTGTGGCGCATGGCCATCAGCCAGCACCGGCAGCGGCAGCACGATCTCCTTCATGGATTTCCCGGCATGGATCTCCATCGTCCACACATGCCCACGGCGCAGGGCACCTCCCTCACCTGCCAGATACATCGGATCCGTGCCGGGCACGCCCTCAGGCAGGCTGACCTTCACGGGCAATGAGCACCTGCCCCCGGGCTCGATCTCCCGTTCATCAGTGGCAAGCATCTCCGTGTGCTCCCAGACGGTCTCCTTGGAGGTCGTGGTGTTCTCTCCGGAGCTTTTCACCTGCTCCTGCACGCAGCGGATGCGCAGTTCGAGCGCACACCGAGGTGGCAGCAGGCGGCTGAAGCGCAGGCGGCCGCTCAAAACATGTCCGGGATGGAAAGGCAGCGAATCGGGTAGAAACTGCACCTCGCCAGTCACGGCACGCATCCGCCAACGGCGCCGGATGGCCTGCAGCAGGGGCCAGAGACTGGCCAGCGCCAGGAGCGGCAGCCAGGCGACCCAGGTCTGTTCGATCGCGCCACTCATCACCGCAGCCGCCGCCAGCGGCCCCAGCACCACCAGCAGCCACAGGGCAGCCAGCATGGGCGCAGCCACACCATCAGCCGCAGGCCGGATGCCCTCCCCGGCCCACTCTCCTTTCCATTTCCAGGGCTCCTCCGGATGCCGGGCACGCAGTTCCGCCACCCGGGCCGCTTTGCGGGCGCTGACCATGCCGCCGATGCCCACCAGCCCCCCCACCAACGGAAACAGCAGGGGAAACAAGGCCAGGAGGAGCAGCAGCCCCCAGCGCAGTTCCGCATACAAAAGGCTCTCCTCAGGTTTTTGCGGGTTCACCAGACAGCGAAAGGGCTTCTCCTTGCCCTCATAACCCCGCAGTTCGTCATGCACCCGCTGGTGAAAGTCGCCCAGGTTGTCGCTCCCCCCCACCAGGCTCACGCGGTCACCGTGATAGGTTCTGCCGGCAAAGACATAGCGGTAGCGCGCCTCTACCGCGTAGGTCGTGCTGCCATCATCGGAGTCATGGGACTCACGCATCCTGACCTGCTCAATCCAGCAGGGAACCTCCTGCCAGGAGCGCGCCTCCCACCAGCCCAGCACGGCGGGAAAATAGGCAAAGTAGCCCACCGCCAGCCCTG
>CALDGV010000158.1 GCA_937941745.1 uncultured Prosthecobacter sp.
TGGTTGATGTCATGCACCACATCGGCGGTCAGCAGGGCGAGCATGGCCTCCCGGTCGCCGGAATTGAAGGTGCCATAGTAGGTGCGGATGAGGGCTTCAGCCTCAGTTTGAGGATGGGACATGGTAGGGAAAACGTGGCGGGGGGCGAATGAAGCGTCAAGACCGACACGGCCATCCCCTGGATTTCGTCCGGGGTCGTGCTTGCATGCCACAGGCTTCAGGGCACTGAAAGCGGCCCCCTCATGCTCTCCGTCCACAATGTCAGCAAAGCCTATGCAGGCCGCACGCTCTTCAGCGGCGTCTCCTTCCACATCAACCGTGGGGAAAAGATCGGCCTGATCGGCCCCAACGGGGCAGGGAAGTCCACCCTGTTCTCCCTGCTGCTGCGGGAATCCACCCCAGATGATGGTCAGGTGACGATGGAGCGTGGGTTGAACTTCGGCTTTCTGCCGCAGGAAAGCGCTCCTGTGGAGGATGTGACGGTGCTGCAGCTGGCCACCGGTCATGTGGACGAACATCAACGCTGGGAGCTTGAACCCAAGGCCAAGCGGATTCTCAAAGGCCTCGCCTTCCGCGAGAGCGATTTCGAGCGCCGCGCCCGCACCCTGAGCGGTGGTTGGGTGATGCGCGCCCATCTGGCCCGGTTGCTGGTTCAGGAGCCTGACCTGCTGCTGCTTGATGAACCGACCAACCATCTCGACCTTGAGTCCCTGCTTTGGTTCCAGGATTACCTGCAGACCTACCCGGGTGCGATCCTAATGATTTCCCACGACCGCGAATTCCTGAACGCCCTGTGCGACAGCATGCTCGAAATCGCCCACAGCAAAGTCATCCGCTACCGGGGCAACTACGACGACTACCTTCGCGAAAAGGCCGCCCGAGAGGAGCAGATGCAATCCGCCTTTGAAAATCAGCAGCGTGAAATTGCCAAGCTCCAGCAGTGGGCCGACCGCTTCAAAGCCAAGGCCAACTTTGCCTCGCGGGCACAGGATAAGCTGAAAATGATCGACCGCATGGAGAGGCTGGATGCCCCTCAGCAGGCAGCCAAGACAGTGAAGTTCCGCTTCCCTCAGCCGCCGCGCAGCGGCCAGCGTGTGATCACCCTGAAGGGGGTCGATTTCAGTTACGGGCAGACACCTGTTTACCATGATTTGAACTTTGAGGTCGAGCGCGGGCAGCGCCTCGTGCTCGTGGGGCCAAATGGAGCGGGGAAGTCCACCCTGCTGAAGCTCCTTGCAGGAGCCCTGATGCCTCAGTCCGGGAAGTGCGAGTTGGGTCACAATGTGAAGCTCGGTTACTTTGCCCAATATCGAGGCGATGTGCTGAACATGCGCCACACCGTGCTGCAATCTGCCATGGATCTGCCAAGCCGCCCCGGAGAGCAACTGGCGCGCACCTTGCTCGGCAGCTTCCTGTTTCATGGGGATGATGTCTTTAAGCCTGTGGGCGTGCTCAGCGGCGGTGAAAAGAGCCGTCTTGCCCTGGTCCGCCTGCTTCTGGACCCGCCCAACCTGCTGTTGATGGACGAGCCGACCACTCACCTCGACATGGGGAGCATTGATGCGCTCATCGGTGCCCTGGAGGACTATGAAGGCACGCTCGTTTTCATCAGTCACGATGTGCACTTCATTCGTGCCATGGCTCGCAGTGTCCTGCACATCGCCGCGGGTGTGCTCACGCCCTATGCTGGAGACTACCAGTACTACCTGGACAAGACGAAGGCCTCCTCTGCACGTGAGGCTTTGACGGCCAGTCTGACCAATTTTCAGCCGCCAGGCTACAGTTCTGGTGACAGCGGCAAGAGCAGCTCTGGCAGTGGCTCAAAGACCAAGGAGCAGAAACGTGCGGAGGCCGAGGCTCGAAACGCGCGCAGCAAGGCTCGGAAAGAGCTGGAGCAGAAGGTGGCTGCCATTGAGCTGAGCCTGGCAGATCTTGAGAAACGCAAACTGGAGTTGGTGGAGCTTCTCCAGGACGGAGCCACCTATGCCGATGCAGCCAAGTTCAAGGCGCTGAGCGAGGAGTTGGAGCAGATGGAGCCCAAGATCGCCAAGGAGACGGCTGCCTGGGAGAAAGCCGCCGGGGAGCTGGAAGGGTTGCAGGCGGAGGTCTCCTGAACTTGGTCAGGCATCCGGATTGATGAACATGTACCCCGCGCTGCGGACAGTGCGGATGTAGCGAGGTTGATGTGCATCATCACCCAACTTTTTACGCAGCGCGGCGATGTGGACATCGACACTGCGATCAAAGACCTCGTACTGCCGGTCGCGCAGAGTTTCGATGAGTGCCTCACGGGATTTGATCCGGCCACGGGACTTCATGAGGGCAGCCAGGATGTCGAATTCGACCGGAGTCAGCACCAGGGCCTGATCCTTCTGTGTGGCCACGCGGGCGTCCAAGTTAAGTCTGACTGTACCGACGATGATCTCTTTCACCGGCGGCTCTGACTGAGTGCTGCTCTGAGCGATGGTGGAACGGCGGGTGACAGCACGCAGGCGGGCCAGCAGCTCCCTTGTGGAAAAAGTTTTGGGGAGATAGTCATCGGCACCGATTTCCAGGCCGACGATGCGGTCTGCCTCCTCGCCACGTGCAGTCAGCATCAGGATGGGAACGGGCGATTTGGCACGTATGCGCCGTAGAACTTCAAAACCATCACAGCCCGGCAGCATGACATCCAGAATCACGGCATGCCATGGTTCGGAAAGGGCTCTTTCAGCCCCCTCGGGTCCTGAATGCACCAGTTCGACGGCATATCCCAAAGGCGCGAGGTAATCACGAATCAAGGCAGCGAGTTTCCGGTCGTCATCAATGACGAGAACATGCGTGAGGCCGTCTTGGAATGGAACTGTATCGGGAGGCATGAAAACTCAGTTTAGCGGGCGGTGCTGCCCGAGGGGGAAGTTTTTTACACCGCCTTAACAAAATTGCACCCACCTGCGACAGGCACCAGCCAGGCCTGCTTCCTGCCTGGGTGCCTATTTTTGTCCACCTTGCCTTAGCGTGGCGACTGCTGGCTGGTTTTTCATGGCTCGGAGAGTCCGTGCAAGCTCGGCTTTCGTGGCAGGATTCTCCGCGCTGAAGTCTTTTGTCACAAAAAACGGGACGCTCTTTCGAGCGCCCCGCCAGAGTTCACGGATGCTTGGACTACTTGGCTGCAACAGGGGCGACCGCTGCACCTGCGGGCACTTTGCTGGTCGGAACGATTTTCCAAACCGCACCACGTTCGCTGGTGTAGGGGTCCACAGGGCCGCCGTAGTTGGCTGTGGCGTGGGTGACGTAGATGCTTCCATCTGGACCAATGCCGCTGCCGGTAGGGCGAATGCCGTCAGCCAGGTCAAGCATCTCCTGCATCTGCCACTTGCCGCCATCCTGCTTCATGCCCCAGACCTTGCCGCTGCCCCAGTCGGCGCAGAAATACACGCCGTCGAGCTCCGGGTAGTCCTTGCCGCGATACACGCCCAGGTTGATCACGCAGATGCCTTGGTTCACATGGCTGTATTCAGCGATCGGCAGCACACCAACCTTGGGGAAGTTTTCCGGGTCGGCAGCAGTTTCAGTGCCGTCCGGATTCTTTTTCAGAATCATCGGGAACGGATGGCTGCCGCACATGAACTTCCAGCCGTAGTTTTCACCGCCTTTGCTGCTGGCAGGCTGGAAATTGATCTCCTCCCAGTGGTTCTGACCGATGTCGGCGATGTAAAGGTCGCCCGTTTTGGAATCAAAACTGAAGGTCCATGGATTGCGCAGTCCGTAAGCCCAGATTTCCGGCTTGGCCTTGGGATGGACTTTCGAGAAGGCCTCTTCGCTCACGCCAAAGAGCACCATTTGCTGAAGCGGGGTGATGAATGGGTTGTCCTTCGGGATGTCGTAGGCGCGGTCGCCGGAGGATTTATT
>CALDGV010000159.1 GCA_937941745.1 uncultured Prosthecobacter sp.
GCCGATGAAAAACGCAGCCCGCAACTCCGCGCCGAAGCCATTCTCGGCACCGACGACCCCGCGCTGCTGCAAAAGCTCGCTCAAAACGACAACACCATCATCCGCGATGAAGCCCAGCGAGCCCTTCCACGATCCATCACCGCCACTCGCCCTGCCTTCGACGACACCGCCGCCTGGCTCAAACTCCTCGAAGGCCCCGGCGATGCCGAAACAGGCCGACGCATCTTCTTCAACAGCAAGGTCGCGATTTGCTCCTCCTGCCATCGCCACAGTGGCCGCGGCAACGTCGTCGGCCCCGATTTGACGCTCATCGCGCAGCAAGGCGACCGCGCCGCCATTCTCCGCTCCATCCTCGAGCCGCACCGCGAGGTCGCGCCGCAGTTTTATCCCTCCGTCGTCGAGCTCAAAGATGGCACCACCTTCACCGGCATCCTGCTCCGCTCTTCCAGCACCGAAGTCTTCCGCGACCTCACCGGCAAAGAAAAGTCCTTCCCCGAAGCCGACATTGTCAAACGTACCGAACTCCGCACCTCGCTGATGCCTCCAGGATTGGTGATGTCCCTTACCGATGCCGAGTTCCGCGATCTCCTGGCGTTTCTCATGCAAACCAAGTAAGGCCGCACCTCCCGATTCAGCAAGGCATGAAAACTCCCCAGCTGCTTCTTGTCCTTGTCTTGGGCCATGTGGCTGCCACCGCTGAAATCCCCAAGCCTGATGATGCTCCGCAGCCACTGTCACCTGTTGAGAGTGCGAAATGCTTTCAGCTTCCAACTGGTGCTAAAATCCGTCTTCTTGCCAGTGAACCACTCATCCGTGAGCCAAGCGGTGTTTGCTGGGATCACCGGGGACGCTGTTTTGTCACGGAACTGCATGGCTACAATGTCGAGGGCCAGCATGACATTGATGAGCTGAACAAGACTGGTCAGCTTGATCTTGAGGTTCGCCGTATTCAGGCCAGTGAAGCGGCCAGGAAGAAGGCCGAGGCTGAAACCTATGGCACGGTGAAGTTGCTCCGCGACACGGATGGTGATGGTGTGATGGATCGCGCCATCGTGTGGGCCGACAGGCTGCCGCCATGTTATGGTCTTGCACCTGCAAACGGCGGCCTCATCGTGGCCTGCGCACCCCACATCATCTTTCTCAAGGACGAGGATGGTGATGACAGGCCAGATATGCAGGAAGTGCTTTTGACTGGGTTTGGCACCGGACCTCTCGAGCGTGGGATCAATGCGCCAACCATCGGCCCTGATGGATGGATTTATTTTGGCCGCGGCTGGCAGGGCGGAGAGATCACCGGGCCGCATTTGCGGAAGCCGGTCACACTTCCCTCCACCGATTTTCGCATCCGGGCAGACGGTAGCGCGATTGAACCCGTCAGCGGCAGTACCCGGACGATGGGCATGGCGTTCACGGAAGGTGGTGAGCGTTTCGTCTGCACCACCACGCATCCCGGGCTTCATGTCACACCCATTCCATGGCACTATCTCACGCGCAATCCTGATGCAGCCGCACCGTTGCTCGATTCTCCCGCGAGTGAAGACACCCGCGTGTATCCGATTTCCAAACCGCATCCATGGCGCACCAAGCGTGAGCAGCATGCGGAGTACTTTGCTTTTTACCGTAAGATCAGCCTCAGCGATGCTGCTGCGTCCGGCTACTTTACCAGTGCCTGCGGACCGCTTGTTCATGACGGCTATTACCTGGTCTGCGAGCCTGCACAGAACCTGATTCATCGGGCCAGAATCGTGCGCGATGGCACCCGCCTTCGTCTGGAACGCTTTCCAGGTGAGGAGAGACGTGAGTTCCTTGCCTCCAGCGATGCCTGGTTTCATCCTGTCAGCCTTTCCCACACGCCCGAAGGGCATGTTGCCATCTGTGACTTCTACCGGGAGATCATTGAGGATTATTCCGCCATCCCGCGTCATCTCCAGCAGCAGTACGGTGTCACCCGCGGCAAGGATCGCGGGCGCATTTGGATCCTCGAAACTGGCGGCAGGCCACGACGTGAGATCTCCGCGGTGGATGCCCAGGTCCTTCGGTTGAGGGAAACCGACGATGTCAGTGGCATCGGGATCACGGCGGATCTGGCACCGCAGCTCGCTCTTCAGCTTGCCTTGAGCTTGGGACCTCGGAAAGAAGGCCTGCTACAGCTGGCTCGTCTGCATGGCCATCTGCGTTGGATGGACGCTGCAATTGCCTGCTCGGCTTACAGGATTGAAAAGGACCTTCTCATCGCACTTTTCCCTGATTCCGGCAGGGGAGAACCCGTGATGCAGAACCTCGCGGGCATCATCGCCGCGCGTGGAAATGTCGAAGAGATTCAAGAATGTCTCGCTGTCGTGAAATCGGGCCGATCACATGCGATCCTCCAACTTGGCCTCGAAGACCGCCAGCCATCTGCCCTCCAAACAGATGTTCCGGTGCCAGCCGCCCCTACAGCCGAACAAAATGCCGCCTGGGAAGCGCGCGTCCCCGCTATTCTCAGCGCCTTGAAACAAAAGCCAGACATGGAACAGGGCAGGGAGCTCTTCACGGCCGTCTGTTCTGCTTGTCACCGCAGCCATGGCATCGGCTTTAGCGTTGGCCCAGATCTTGATGCCGAGTTTCAGCGGGCTCCTGAGGTCATTCTGCGCGACATCCTCTTTCCCAGCGAGGCGGCCCGCCCTGGCTATGACACCATCATGGCCAAAACCCAGCGCGGTGAGGTTCTGATCGGTATCACCGTCTCCGATTCACCGACCAGCCTCACTCTGAGGCTGCCAGGAGGGACTGAACGCACTCTCTTGAAGAAGCGCATGGAGTTCCGAACGGTTCGCAATGTTTCGCTGATGCCTGCAGGGCTCGGATCGTCACTCACACCGGAGCAAATCGCCCACGTCATCGCTTTTCTGCGTTCGCCCTCATGAGTGGACTGATCGGACATACCATGTATGGCCTGCTTTGCTTGAAAGAGGCCAAGGCTCGAGGTCTTGCTGTGACGAGGCTCATCGAAAGGCATTTCCCTTCCTATCTTTGCGGGGCCTATCTTGGCTGTGATATCCAGGTGATGCCCGAGGCGGTGTGCGTGGATTCAGGGCGCGAGTTTGGGTTTGGCACGGTTCCGGTGGAAAAAAGCCCCTTCACTGGTGGTGCTGTGAAGCCTTGGGCGCTCCGGCATGATGGCAGGTTATTCCGTCCCACGGAGATCCATCGGATGTTTTACGGGAGGTCTCATCTAGTTTTTGGCTGGGTGAAGGACGATATCCGCCTGGCTGTGCCCTGGGATCATCTGGCGGATTACTGCGCGCTTTGTATACGTGACAACTTGCAGGCTGGGAGCGGGCTCGCCTACGCGCTTGGCTGGATGGTCCATATCGTGGGTGATTCGCTCATCAAATCTGTGCAGCCAGGACTGCGGATGCGGCTTCTGGACGGCGTTTACACCCCGCGAAACCGCATCGTGCAGGATCAGTTCACCTTTCACACCATCGGTGGCGAACTGGGCATCGACTGGGAGGGAATCTTCCGGGGCATGGCATCAACTCCAGTGGAGTCCATCCAGGCTCACTACATGCGTATCGCCAATCCCAGCGGCGCACTGGGCAGAACCTTCGATGATGGCTGGCGACCTGATCTCGCCACCCTGCTGGATGCGGTGCTTCTGGAAAACCGCCGCTGGCTTGCCCAGCATATGCGTGATGTTCTTGATGTGGTGCAAACCACCGGCGGTCGGGCCAGCGAAATCGCCCTGCGTGCCAGCGGCGGACTCGACCATGATGCAATGCTCTCACTTGCGGAGGCGGCAGGCATGAGAGCCACGCTGATGTTCATTGCGGATCAGTGTGCGGATCTGATCGAGCGTGTGAGCACTTTGGTGCCAGAGTGGAATTCACTGCCACCTGAGCCACGAAAGCCCTGGAACCGCCTGAAAACGAGCTGAGCCGCCTTGGTCGGGTGTTCCATGGATGAAGGCTTTCGCTTTGGAGTGACGTAATCACGTTCTCACCATGAAGAACCTGCGTCATCTTTTGCTCCTGTTCATGTGCCAGACTGCTCTCGCGGCCGCCATTGAGGGCGAGACGGAGCATTTTTACTATCGTATGCCGTCAGCGGAGGAGCCTTACATCGACACGCAGCGTGACAACCGCATGTTTGCCTTCCAAGGCACAAAGATCATGCTTTCGGAGGACTGTGGGAAGACCTGGCCTCATGTGGCGCAGTTTCCCGAGGCGCAGGACATCACCTTCAGTGTGCTGTTGAAGAACGGCAACGTGCTCTTTGCCACACGTGAGCGGTTGTTCTTGAGCACGGACAAGCTCAAGACGCATCGTGAAGTCATCGTGCAGAGGCCGGAGGGCGGGGAATACCGTCCGCACAAGCCGGTGGACCCGAAGAATCCGGGGTGGTACTTCCACTCACTCGATGGTGAGCACTGTTTCGACGTCGGTGGGAAGGAAATGCTGGTGTGGGGGAACTACTGCAATGTGCTCGGTGGTGCAGTCCCGGTGAACATTTACTATTCCACTGACAACGGTGAGACGGTGAAGCTGGCTTATGCTTTCGGTCAGAATCCCAAGTTCCAGCAGAAGGGTGCGAAGCCGGAGGATGCGAAGCTCGGCAATCCTGCGAACAAGCTCATCGCCCGTCACATCCACAACGTGACCTACAATCCAGCCGAAAACGCCTTTTACGCCGTCACGGGTGACATTGACCGCGGCGATGGCAACGAAGTCCACTGGCTGCGGGGCACTTACGATGTCGCGGCGGACAAGTGGGACTGGCAGCACGTCATCGACGTGAACTCGAACTCGCGCTTCAAGTGTGGGGGGCTGAACTTCATCGACGGGAAATGTTACTGGATCGCCGATGCAAACGGCCTCGCCATCGCCAACCGCTACGATCGAGGCATTTTTGCTAGCGACCCGAAGAGCATCACCGATACATCGAAGCACACGATGCTCTTCAACCCCGGCTATGAGTCGGCGAATATGCTCTACGAGGACGGTGTTTTTGTCGCCACGCACTGCGCTCCGGCCTCGCCCTATCGTTGCGGCATCATTTGGTCGCCAGACAAAGGAAAAACCTGGGCTCAGTATGACCT
>CALDGV010000160.1 GCA_937941745.1 uncultured Prosthecobacter sp.
TTTTAACCCATCCAATGATGCTTTGACGAGAAAAAAGTTTGTCAGGCCATCATTGTGGAAAAACAAGAATGACGACCATCATGATCAACAAAGTTTGATTCAACCAACCTCTGAATGCCTGCCAGAGCTGAGAGGCTACACCTCAAGGCCTGAGGTGATGCCTACTTCGTGCTGAAGAAAGGGTGCTTCGGATCGCCCTTGCTGAGCAGGTAGGCCAGGAGGTCGAGGATGTCGTCCTCCTTGAGCATGTTGAGCAGCCCGGGCGGCATCATGCTGAGCTTGCTCGGCTCAATGCTGAGGATGTCCGCACGCTTCAGGCTCTGGATGGCATTCGGGTCCATCATGTTGATGTTCACCATCAGGTTGTCACCATTGAGGTTCATGATGCGTCCGACCACGGTGCTGCCGCTCTTCATCTTGAATTCCATGCTGCCATACTGGTCGCTGATCTCCTTGCTCGGTTCGAGGATGGATTCGAGCAGGTCCCTGGGGCCGAACTTGCCGCTGACGGAGGTGAGGTCTGGACCGACGGCACCGCCTTCCAGGTTGAAGCGGTGGCAGGCATAGCAGCCAACGGCACCAAAGCTGTTGCGGCCGTTCTCGAAGTTGCGGCCGCCTTCCAGGCCGACGTTCAGCAGGCTTTCGAGGTCCTTCACCGTCCACTGCTTCACGAACTGCAGAGGCTTGGCGGCAAAGGTGGGAGCCCTGGCGGCCGGAGGAGCCTCAAGAATGGGCTTCAACGCCGTCTTTTCAGCCTCACTCAGGCCGCCCAGACTGTCCCTCTTGATGTCATCGATGAACATCGCAAAGCTGGCACCGCCGGTGTAGGTGGCGGCCCGGCGGAACCATTGGAAGAACTGCTCACGCAAGGCAGGAGTCCAGCCAGCACGGGCCAGACGCAGGCTCTTGGCATGACCGATCTGCTCCTCCTGGGTCGGCGCACTTTGCAGCAGCGGCACCGTCTTGGCGACCACGCCTTCATCGCCGAGATAGACGAGCATTTCGCCGAGGTCGAGATTGAAGCCGACATCCGGGTGCGGAAAGAGCAGCGCAAAGCGAGCCGCCGTGCGCTTCCGCTGCTCTGCCGTCGGCTCACCGAGACGAAGGAAGGCCAGCGTGTAGTTCCGCAGCAGCGTGGTCTGGCCCAGCAGGTCGAGTCCGTCGAGGCTGATCTTGTCCAAGGCGGCGATCACAGCCGCCTGATCCGCTGCCCCGGCATGACGAATCAGAGCCATGAGGGCGGTCAGTGCAGCGCGCGGACTCGCTTCCGCCAGCGCCCGGGCCTTCCAGGCATTCACCGGCTGATGCTCCAGGGCGATGCGCGCCGCATTGCGGATGAGCCGGTCCGGGTGCCCCAGGTGAGGCCAGACCTTTTCCACGGCCGTGGGATCCTGCCTGCCATGCCAGGCCTCCAGGCTGCGGCGCAGTTGATGCAGCGCCCTGGCTTCACCAGTGAGCTGGAAGGGCTTGGGCTCCGTGGATTCACCGCCCACATAGGTCACGCGGTAAAGGGCCGACTGCGTCTTGCGTCCGCCGATGGTCACATACATCGCGCCATCCTTCGGGCTGATGACGAGGTCGGTCAGCGGCAGCGGCTGGGCGCTCATGAACTCCTCCACCTCGGCCCCATAGCCAGCGCCCTCCGGCTTCAGATGCACGGCATACATCTTGCCATAGCTCCAGTCGTTGATGAAGTAGGCCTCCTGATACTTGGCAGGAAACTTGGCTCCGTAGCCGAAGCGCGTGCCGGTGGGAGAGCCGGGGCCGATGTCCTTCACCGGCGGCACGCCGTCCTCCCAGCGCACAGGCCATTTCGCCGAGCCGTTGCGCCAGCCAAACTCGCTGCCGCTGAGCACCTGGCAGACCCGCGTGGGCCGATACCAGGGCAGGCTCATGTCCCACTCCATGTCAGCGTCGTAGGTGAAGAGGTCGCCCTCGCGGTTGAAGTCCGCGCCATACTGGTTGCGGAAGCCCGTGGTGATCAGCTCCCACCGCCTGCCATCCAGGCTCACCTTGGCCACCCAGCCGCGCGGTGCCAGGGCATCCCGCATGAAGCCTTTGCCGTAGATGCGCGGCAGCAGGATGTCCTCCTGCCAGACCGCAGGCACCCGGTTCGCCGTGAACTCCGTCAGCGGCGTCTGATTGCCGACGATGACGTAGATGCTCTCGCCATCCGGCCCGGGCACGACGTAGTGCGGTCCGTGCTCACCCGCACGTTCCGTGTAGGCGCGCAGCAACTCCACCTTATCAAAGCGATCATCGCCGTTCGTGTCGCTGACCTTGTAGAGGCCGCGGCCCTGGTATTCATCGCCATTGAGCTGCAGGTAGAGGCTGCCCTTCACAAAGGCCAGCCCCTGGGCGGCCCCGATGGGCAGGTCAATCTTCTCCACCTTCGTCTCGCCAGGGCTGCCGCCAAGGGCAGGCGGCGTGATGCGGTAGAGCGGACCGTATTGATCCGAGGTGATGAGGCGGCCCCGGTCATCCACGCACAGGCTCACCCAGGAGCCTTCCTTGTCCTTCGGCACGGTGTAGAGAAGCTCCACCTTGAAGCCTTTGGCCACCTTGATGCGCTCCACCGGCGTGGCGGCTTCCTGGGCGGTGGAAAAGCAGGTGCTGGCGAGCAGCACGAAGGCGGAAAGGAATCGGCGGATCATGGCAGGGCGGTTGGGAACGACGGGGATGGGGTGGCTCACGGCGCGGCCAAGGTCAATCCTCATGTCAGCGCCGCCCTTCGCGCAGGCCAACGGCATTTTCCGCTTGGTCAGCCGGGCCTCCAGCCTTTGAATCCAGCCTGCCTCATGAAATCCTGGTCCTGCCTCCTGACTGCCCTCCTGCTGCTTCGTCCCTTCCTCGGAGGTGCCGAGCCTTCGGCTCCCCCTGCCCCGCCTCCTGCCCCCGGCGGCTACCAGAAGGTGGCCGCCACCGACCGCAAGATGTTGGAGCTGGCGGAGTTCGCCGTGGCACAGGCCGGCAGCCAGCAGGCGGGTGAAGCCCGGCAGCTCGCCACCCTGGAATCGGCGGAGATGCAGGTCGTCGCCGGCACCAACTACCGCCTGCGGATGCTGGTGACGACCGTCCGCGGCGACAAGCGCCGGGCGGAAGCCGTCGTCCACCTTCCCCTGCCCTACGCCGGCGGTGCCAAGGCCCGGCGGCTCCTCTCGTGGAAATGGCTGTGATGCCAAGGCAGGCCGAAGCCGGGCCATGCCCACCGCTGGGACAGAGCTGCCGAGGTCAATTTGAGGGGCACACCGCATGGACCGGTTCTTCATCAGGTTGGATCAGGTTGGATTGAGTCGGATTCAGGCTGATCCGGCGTCAGCAGATCCGCCGCATAACCCGGGTCGGGAGGCCCATCGAAATAGGCCTGGATGCGCCGGTTGAGCTCATCCTCCAGAAGCTTCCTGGCAGCAGGTGAGCGCCCCTCCAGAAGCTGCCGCTCATTGCGAATACAGTTCTCATCCTTCAGAATGGACATCAGCGCCTTGTTCTTCGCCTGGCGTAACCTTTCTTGATCATTCGCAGGTTCTTGCTTCTGCTTTTCCTTCCGACGCTCCGAAAGGCTGCTGGCGTCCAGCGAGAGACGACGATGCTTCGCCAGTTCCCGGCTCAACATGAGCATCTCCGACATCTCCTCCCGAGTTTGGGGCGGGTTTCGCATCTTGGCCTCAAAAAGACCTGCCAGGATGACATCCAGCATCGGCGCAATCAGCTCGGTGAGCGGCAGCTGCCCCGCATCCTTTTCCAGGTCATCCGCCTCATCCTTCAGGCGCCGGACCCACTCCTGACGTTCTTCATGCTTCAACCAGTCCAAATAGCCTCCCCGCTTCCATTCGGAGAGGTTCTGTTCGGTGATGTCCCTGCCCGAAAAATACTGGAAAAGGACATCCCTGACCTCATTCATGCCATTGAGCCAGCGCACGAGGTCCTTGCCGGGCACACCGTCGCTGATCTGCTGATTCAACCGGTCCCGGACGGCCTTCGGCAGGCGGGCAATCTTGCCCGTTCGGGTGATGGAATCCGTGGTCTTCATGCATACCTCCCCCGAATGAAGGCGTTGTAGTAGGCACCATGGCTGCGTGCCTCAATGAGGCCGACATAGACGGCGTAAGGCACTCCTGGGAAGGTGAAGACCCTCCGCTGGCTGGTGAACTGGATGTAGAGGGTCTCGGACTGAGCATCATAGTCCACGGCCCGGATGGCAGATGAATTGACGTAGATCATGATTGGCGGTGCCGCGTTTGTGCGGTGCCAGACCCTTACCAAATTGAACTCCTGCAGCGGCCCCTCTGCTGACCTTCAACTTGTTACGCCAATACCGTGCAGGCATTCTGCTCGTGCAGAGGCACTGCAGTGGCTTTGCAGAGGGGGTAGCCCTAGTTCAGAGGCCAAAGCGCTCGAAAACGTGTCAACTTCTTTTTTCTCTTTCCAGGCACCTGGGTTCGCGGGCGGGGTGCCAGGGATGAACCCTCCAAGGCATAGCGGCAGAGCGTGCGTCTTCGGTGGGGGACTACCCCCCGGTGCATCAGACGCCGCACCGTGGAAGGAGACACCCCGATCACCCGGGCCAGCTCCACAGGACTCATGCCTGTCTTCAGGGTGAAATCACGGTAGGCTTGGCGCATCTTTTCCTCCGCCCGTGCCGGTCTGCCTCGGCGGACCTTCTGGCGCTCCCAGCCCACCTCCATCTTCACCTGCTGCAGCAGCTTGAGAAAGCTGGCGAGCCGCCCCGGCATCAGCCCCTGCCTTCTTGCTGCTGGCCGCTTCCCCTCCTCCAGGCTCCCCCTCGGGGGCTTTTGCACCGGCTTGTCAATCCAGCCGCGCCCGATCCAGAGCCACAACTGACGCACGGACACATCCAGCATCCGCGCCACCTCGGCGACTGGGATCACCTTGCGACGATCCTTCCTGACCTTGGCCACAAGCATCGGAGCCTCCTCCGCCAAGCGCTGAAGCTCGGCCGATCGGCGGAAGCCATTCATGCGTTCACGAACCTGCTGCGGACTGGTTTTCCGTTTCATGGCATCAGTCTTGTCTCGTTGACCTCCTGAAGGATCAAGAAGTGCAGCACGAACTTAAAGTC
>CALDGV010000161.1 GCA_937941745.1 uncultured Prosthecobacter sp.
TATCTCCCCTTACTTCCCGAGGGTGCTCAGATACTTCACCAAGTGGGCAAGCTGCTGCTCGTTCATCGCAGCGACAAGCCCATCGGGCATAAGGGTGCCTCCCGTCTGGATTTTCTGAGTGTCGGCCTTTTTAACAGGCCTGATGGCTCCGGTCATGTCACGCAAAGTCAGAGTGTCCGCGGTTTCGGTCTGCTTGAAACCGGTGATCACCGTGCCGTCCTTCAGGGTGACGGTGGCCGCTTCGTAGCCTTCCTTCACGTTCAAGGCGGGCCAGACCACCTCGGTGATGATCATGTCGATTGGCAGGCCGCGTGCGATGGCGCTCAAATCCGGCCCGATCTTGCTCTGGGCAGCTCCGGGAATGTGGCAGGCGATGCAGCCTGCCTGCTCATAGACCTTCCGGCCTTCTTCAGCATTGCCGAAGGTGTTCGCGGCCTTCACGAGGTTGCTGATGTATTCTTTGGTGTAGGGCGGCAGGGCGGTGTTGATGCCTGCCATCTTCATGAGGAGTGGCGAGAGCTTGGCATCCGTCTTGCCAAGGCTGTTCAGGGTTTGAAGCGCGATTCTGGCCTGCGCAGCCGTGAGCACGTCAGGCTTTTGCAGCGCCCGTGTCAGGGCCGCATGACCTTCAGTCCGTGAGACAAGCGCGCCAAGCATCTTCGCGGCCTCACCTGGCGCCTCAAGGCGCTGGAGCGCATGATTCACCACCTCGCCGGGCTTCAGGCTGATCAGCGCATCAAGGGCGGCAGGCAGCTTCTCCTCAAAAGCAAGCTTGCGGATGCGGTCGGTGAAGGCGTCCACCTTCCAGGCTCCCGCGAGCCGGATCGCCTGCGCACGCAGCGCGGCATCTCCGGAGTCGAACAACGGTGCAAGCAGCTTTTCAGCGCCTTCGGGCCTGGGTGCCTTCAATGCCGCGAGTACTGCCGTGTTGCCGCCGCCATGATCCAGGATGAACGGCACGTCAGCCGCACTGGCGGCAGAGGCCAGGGCTTTCAGCCACTTGGTCTGCCGTTCCGGCTCACCCGCCCGACGAAGCACCTGCTCGCGCATGATCTGCGCCGCCTTGCTGCTGGTGTTCGGCTGGTAGGCCACGGCCGCCCCGCTGAGGTTCTTCAAGTCATCGGGGTTGTTCTCCACCCAGCCGTTCTGCAGCGCAAAAATCAGGTGCTCATCCTTTTCAAAGGCGGGCTTGGCCGACCACAGCGGATTGAGCACATGCAGCGCCTTGGTCAGGGCATGCTGGTGGTAGGCGTTGAAAGGTTTGTCGAGCGCCCGGGCGGCGATGACGGCTGCGCGGGCATCGTTCACATAGCTGGCCGCCACGATGGCCTCCAGGCGCACCAGGGCGTCGTCATCCGTAATCTGCGCCTCCAGCAGCTTCAGAGCATCCGGCAGACGTCCATCACGGGCCCAGGTTCCAATCACCCGCGTCGCATAGGCGCGGATGCGGGCATCGCCGCAGCGCAGCAGCTCCCTCAGCAGCTCCGGCTTCGGCGTTTCATGCGCTTCATACAGCGAGAGGGCCTGAAGCTTGCGGTAGTCGTTTTGGTTCGGCGTCCATTGGTCCAGCGCTGCGACGACCTTCCTGGCATCCCGTTCGATAAGCAGCCGCTTTGCCTGATACCAGGCCCAGCGCTCCTTGGAATCGAGCTGCTCCAGCAGCTCTGGGATGCCCGCCTCGGCAAGCCGGGCGGGTTTCACCACATGCCCGCCCTTCCAGCTCACGCGCCAGACACGACCGTGCTGCTTGTCACGGTCGGGGTGGCGGTAGCTGGCCTGATAATGGCCGATGATCGGGTTGTACCAGTCTGCCACATAGATCGCGCCATCCGGCCCCATGCGCACCTCGACAGGCCGGAAGACGTTGTTCTTCGTCTCAATGATGTTCGGCAGCAGCTTCGTCGAGAACAGGCCGTCCTCGAGCTTCAGTTCGTGCCATTCCAGCAGGTTGGCGTAGTAGCCGCCGATCAGCACCCGGCCCTGCATCTCTGGCGGAAACATGCTGCTGTGAAGAAACTCCTGCCCCACCTGCTTGATGGGCGCGAGGCAGAGGTTCATCGCCTGCGCATTCACGGCGAGGCTGGAGCGCACGAGGCCGGGCGTGGAATAGTAGCTGCCAATGTTGGCCCCGCTTTTGTGAAACGGCTGGCCGTACTCCGTGGTCACCACGCCCCAGCAGTTCGCCCCGGCGGAGGAGAACTGGAAGAACGGGTCCAAATGCCCGGTGCGCGGCCGCCAGCGCCACACGCCGGCACGGTTCAGCGTCTCCACACCATAGGGCGTCTCCACACGGGAATAGATGTGATGCCCCTGCGTGAACCAGAGCTCACCGCCGAACCCCCAGTTGATGCAGTTGATCATCTGATGCGAGTCCGCCGTGCCAAAACCGCCGAGCACGATGCGCCTGGAGTCCGCCTTGTCGTCACCGTCCGTGTCCTTGAAGTGCAGCAGCTCCGTGCCCTGGGCCACATAAAGGCCGCCGTCGCCCAGCTCAAGGCCGCTGGGCATGAAGAGACCCTCGACATACTTGTGAAACTTGTCGGCACGGCCGTCGCCGTTCGTGTCTTCGCAGACAAGCACATAGTCGTTCGGCTTTTCACCTGGCTTGATCTGCGGATAGCTCACGGCACAGGCCACCCAGAGGCGGCCACGCTCATCCCAGCGCATCTGGACGGGCTTCACGATCCCATCAGCCTCACTGGCAAAGAGGTTCACGGCAAAACCCTCCTGGATGGTGAACGAGGCCAGCTCTTCCTCGGGTGACTGAGGTTTCGCCGTCGGCGGCTCCACCGGGATCGAGGAACGTGCCTGGATCAGCACCACCGGCCGGCCGGCGATGGCCAGGCGGATGTTTTCCTCCGCCTGCTTCAGCAGCGGCAGGAAATCCTGCATCTCCTGAGGGAAGATGCGCTTCGACGTGTCCTTCCAGTCCTTGGAGTAGGGCACGTTGGTGCGGTCACCCATCAGGAAGGACCAGTTCATCGGCCGCCAGTAGTTGAACCAGAGCTGCTCCAGTTCGAGCACCTGCTGGCGCACCGCTTCATGGGTCACAGGCTCCAGCCCCAGGCCGCGGGCGATCATCTCCGCCATCATCTGGTGTCCTGTCTCATTGAGCTGATGGCCGTTCTCCATTCGCTGAGGAGTCGTAGCCATGATCCAAGACGACAGGTCAATGAAGTGGGCTCCCAGGCGCGCCGCGAGGGCCTTGACGGCCTGCGAGTAGGTCAGAAGCGCACGATTGTCGCCCTCGAAAGGCACTGGAGAAACGAGCACCACCCGGCGGCCGCCATCGGCAAACTCCCCGATCAGCTTCTCATAGGCCGCGATGAAGGCCGGAAGACCTGCCTCTCCCTTCAGCGACTCCATCTGGCCAAACTGGGCGATCACCACGGTGGCACCTGCCTCCTGGAGCTGCTGCCGCCAGTCGCGCTGCTGCCGCCAGCTGTTGGAGCCCGTCTCCTGCTGGATGCGGCGCTCCGCCTCACGACGCCGCTCATCCAGCATCTCGATGTTCCCATCGTCCCGCCACTGCTCAAAAACCGTGTCCCCCTCCCAGCCAAAATTGCGCACCGTCAGGTTCAGCTCCGGCTTCGAAGCCACGAG
>CALDGV010000162.1 GCA_937941745.1 uncultured Prosthecobacter sp.
AGACCGGCGCACGACGGGCGACGATTCGCGAGCTGACGATCACTCTCGACAAAAGCAGCGCGACGGATGGCGATGGGCGCAGTCTCGGTGAGGGCAGTTACAAGCTCGCCGAGGAAGGCGGCCTGCTGACCATCGACGCCACCGGCATCCAAGGCCCGGCGATGAATCAAACGATGCTCGGCATCTGGAAGCTGGAGGGCGACACGCTGCGCTGGTGCAGCGCGAATGGCGGGAAGCCGAGGCCGACAGAGTTTAAAACGCGTTCTTCCGGCCCCTACCTCCTTGTCTTGAAGCGGAAGAAGGACTGAACGTCAGCATCCAAACCCTGCCGCAATGTTTGACGATCCCGTCATCGCGATTCAGAGCTGGCTCAGTCATTGCGATGAAAACGCGGCGGCCTGGCTGGTGAAGGAGCACCGCCCACAGGTACTCCGCACGGCACGCTCCTGGGGCGCTCCCTCATGGATGGAGGAGGATGTGGTGCAGGAGGTTTTCCTGCGGGTGTTTCGCTCGCTGCCGCGTTTTGAACCGCGCATGCCCTTCGCCCACTGGGTGGCTGGCATCACGCGAAACACGTGCGCGAAGCTCTGCCGGCATTGGTGCCATCGTCACCGGCTCAGCGCTGGTTTTGAAAACGGTGCGCTGGAACTCCTCGACGAAGCTCCAGACACGCAAACCCCGCCGGATGCCCAACTGATCCGCCAAGAGCTGCTGGCAAAGCTCGAGCAAGCCATGACCTGTCTCTCCGAACGCGAACGCCAACTCCTCGCAGACCCCACGAGCCCTCAAACACCCGCGCAACGCGTGGCGCTGCATCGAGCCCGGAAGCGGCTACGCACGCTTTTTCACCAACCCTGATCCGACCATGAAAACACTCACCCTCACTACTCTCTTCGCTTTCGCGGCGCTTACGCACGCCGAAACCGTCATCAACGTGGACGACACCGTGCTGCGCACGGACACGCGTCGCTTTGGCATCTGCCTAGCGCAGCACAACTACTACGACTCGCATCAGATGATGAAGGAACTCCTGTTTCGCAATCCGGGCTTCGAGGGGCTGCTGTATCAGTCCATCGTGCGTCTCGGCTCCGGCGGCACGGCGACGAGTGCCATCGAGGATCAAACACTCGGCCAATGGCCCACGGGTTTCTGGGCGGGAGCGCAGTATGAGATCATCTGGTCCTCCGCAGGTGCGAAAGGCCGCTCCGGCACGCTCACCACGAACATTGCGCCGAACCGGGCCAATCCTCCGAATGATCCCGCCGGCAGCACGCTGGGCACGACGTATGTGTTTGATCCACCTGCGGGTGCCGTGCCTGCGAATGGCGACTACCTGCTGCTGCGGCAGGTAATCACCGGCACAGGCGGCGGCGCGGCCTCCGGAAGCTGGGATGTCAGCACGCAGGGCGGCGGCACGATCACGAGCGAGACAAGCGATTTGCCACCCGGCACGCTTGGGCAGCAATGCGTGCGCCTGACCGCGCTTTTGAGCGGCCAGCAGGCGACCATCAGCGGCCGCTTTGACACGTTGCAGGGCTTTGTGCGGCTCAACGGGCAGTTCAGGCTCGCCTTCAAAGCGAAGGGCGTGGGCGGGGCGAACCGCGCTTTTGTCACGGTGCGTCGTGGCAGCAGTCCGCACCTCAGCCAGACGGTGCAGCTCACCAGCGATTGGGCGGACTACACGCTGCCTTTCACCGCATCGGAGTCCGAAACGGTGTCCGGCACGGTGAGCGTGGAATTTTCCGCCACCGGGCAAAGCGCCCTGCTGCTCGATGACGTGAGCCTGCGGCAGACGAACTCGGACGCGGGCAATCCCACTGAGTTTCGCGATGGCGTCGTCGCGGCGCTGCGCGAGCTAAAGCCCGGCATCCTGCGCTATCCGAACTGGCAGATGCTCGGCAACTCGCTCGACAACGACCTCGCGCCCGTGTTTGCACGTCGGCGCTCCGGCTACTCGGTGTATGGCACGAATGAAAACAACATGCTGCCCGGCCTGCATGAGTTTCTCGTGCTCTGCGAGCATCTCGGCGCTGATCCGTGGATGTCCGTGCCCTCCACCTCATCGCCGCAGGAGATGACAAATTTGATGGAATACCTCGGCGGAGTCACGAGCACACCTTACGGCCAGATCCGCGCCGCCCGCGGCCACGCCGCTCCATGGACCGGCGTCTTCAGCCGCATCCATCTGGAGTTTGGCAATGAGCACTGGAACAACACTGCGTTCCGCGGCGGCGTCATCTCCGCCGCGGTGCCATGCGGCGCACGCGCGGACGAGCTTTTCGGAGCCATCAAAGCCTCGCCGCACTACTCCGCCGCGCAGGTGAACTGCATCCTCGGCGGCCAGTCCGGCAATCCTGCCTCCTCCGTCCAGTTTCACAACGCCAGCTCGCTACATGACACGCTCACGCTCGCCCCTTACATGAGCGGGCGCGTCGATTCGGATGCGGGCAATGAGGAGCTTTTCGGCCCGCTCTTTGCCGAGCCGGAATGGTGGAGCTACAATCCCTCGCCCACCAGCGGCCTCATGCGCCAGGCTTTCAATCAGGTGCAGGCCTCCAGCCGTCCCGTGCCGCTCAGCGTCTATGAGGTGAACCTCCACACCACTAGCGGCGCCATCAGCCAGACCGCGCTCGACAGCTACACGCCCTCGCTCGGCGCAGCGCTGGCCGTGGCCGATCACATGCTCGTCATGCTGCGTGAGCTGGGCACCCGCGAGCAGTGCATGATGTCGCTCGCCGGTCATCGCTACACCTGGCCGGACTCGTCAGGCAAAACAGCCGCGCTGTGGGGCGTGACGCTCGACATGGACAAGACCCATCGCCGCCGTCCCACCTTTCATGCGCTCAGCATGCTCAATGACGTCCTCGGTGGCGATTTGCTGCTCACCCAGCACAGCGGCGACGATCCGACATGGAGCATCAACAATATGAACCGCGTCACCTTCACAAATGCGCATCACCTGCAAAGCCACGCCTTCCAAAACGGCACCCAACGCGGCCTCATCGTCTTCAATCTGCATCGCACAAATGCGCTCGACGTGCGCTTCACCGGCCCGAATGCACCCGCAGGCACGCTAACGCTGCGCCGGCTCACCTCCGTCAATATCACCGACAACAACGAAACCGCCGAAGTCGTCGTGCCGACAACACAGACGCTCACGAGCTTTGACCCCGCGCAGCCGTTTTCACTGCCGCCCTACTCGATGACCTTGCTGCAATGGACACCGCCTGCCCGACAAGCTTGGCGCTATCAAAACTTCGGCACCGTCGCCAGCACCGGCAGCGCCGCCGATGACGCCGATCCCGATGGCGACGGCCTCAGCAACCTCCTCGAATACGCCCTCGGCACGCTTCCGACTCAAAACTCTCCCTCACCGTGGTCACCAAGCACTGCGAGCGGCTATCTCGGCCTCAGCATCACGAAAAACGCCGCCGCTTCTGGTGTGACGTGGAGCGCGGAATCGAGCGATGACCTCACGAACTGGCACCCCGAGCAAACCATGACCCTCATCGACAACGCCACCACCTTCACCGTGCGCGACAGCGTGCCCGTCGGCGCTGGTGCGCGGCGTTTTCTGCGTCTGCGAGTGACAGTGGCGCCATGAGGCCTATGGCCATGTGAGATGAAACGAGTTGGAGCGTTTCAGTCACATGATGCTTCGTGCTCTTTGCTTCCTCTTCGCCACCTGCCTCGTTGTGCCGGCAGCAGACTCCCGCCCCAACATTGTCATCATCCTCGCGGATGACATGGGCTTCTCCGATCTCGGGTGCTACGGTGGCGAGATCCAGACACCGCATCTCGACAAGCTGGCGGCTGAGGGCATGCGCTTCACGCAGTTCTACAATTGCGCGCTCTGCGGGCCGTCGCGGGCAGCGCTGATGACCGGGCAGCATCCGCACCGCGTCGGCATCACGCAGTGGACGGGGCTCTTGAAAGGCAACTGCGTGACGATGTTCGAGGTGTTGAACCGTGCGGGCTACGAAACCTGCGCCGTGGGCCGGCTCGACATGCTCACGGCGGAGAACTGGCATGAGCCGGAGAGCCTCTCGCGACATGTCGGGCGCTACTTTGGCACCACCGGGCACGCGGGGCCGGGCAATTACTTCGCAGATGTGCGCAACACGGCCTTCTTCCGCGATGGCAAGCCCTTCTCGCTCCCCGAAGGCGGCTACAAGACCGATCTCATCACCGACTTCACGCTCGAATTCCTCCAGCAGCGTGCCAAGGCGAAGCCCTTCCTGCTCTACATGTCCCACTACGCACCGCACTGGCCGCTGCACGCGAAGGAGGCCGACATCGCGAAGTATCGGAAGCTCTACCGCGAACTCGGCTGGGATGCCGCACGCGAGCAGCGGCTGAAGCGCCTCATTGAAAAAGGGATCCTGCCCGCCAGCACGAAACTCGCCGCACGCGATCCGGCCGCAAAGCCCTGGAGCGCCGCGGCGCATCTCGATTGGGAAGCGGAACGCATGGCGGTCTTCGCCGCACAGATCGACAGCCTCGATCAAAGCGTGGGCCGTGTGATGGACGCCGTGCGCGGCACGAACACGCTCGTCTTTTTCCTCAGCGACAACGGCGCGTCCGACAAAGCCGTGGGCCAGCTCGACAAAAACGGTCAAACATGGCGCAGCGACGGCAAACGCACCCGCGTGGGCAACAAGCCCGACATCATGCCCGGCCCCGGCGACACCTTCGTCACCGCAGGCCCTGCGTGGGCCACTTTGTCGAACACGCCCTTTCGCTCTCACAAGCAAACCAATTACGAAGGCGGCATCTCCGCGCCGCTGATCGCGTGGTGGCCCGGAGTCGTGAAAGCTGACCAAATCAGCACCGAGCTCAGCCACATCACCGACATCACCGCGACCATTTTCGATGTTTCCGGTCAAAACTACCCCGAAGCCTTCGACAACCGCACCATGGCTCCGATGGACGGAAAATCTCTGCGCCCCGTTTTGGAAGGAAAACCGCGAA
>CALDGV010000163.1 GCA_937941745.1 uncultured Prosthecobacter sp.
CGGCGATGGCGTGGCTGCTTTCGAGGGCGGGGATGATGCCTTCGACGGCGCTGAGCTCGCTGAAGGCCTCCAGCGCCTCGTCGTCGGTGGCGAAATGGTATTCCACGCGGTTCATTTCATGCAGCCAGGCGTGCTCGGGGCCGATGGCGGCATAGTCGAGCCCGGCGCTGACGCTGTGGGTGAGCTCGATCTGGCCGTCGTCGTTGGCCAGGAGCCAGGTCTTGGTGCCCTGGAGCACGCCGAGGCGTCCGCCCTGGAAGCGCGCGGCGTGTTTTTCCGGCTGGATGCCCTCGCCACCGGCCTCGACGCCGATCATGCGGACGTTGGCGTCGTTCAGGAAGGGATGGAAGAGGCCGATGGAATTGCTGCCGCCGCCGACGCAGGCGACGAGGAGGTCGGGCAGGCGCTGCTCGCGCTCCTGGATCTGCTGGCGGGCCTCGACGCCGATGATGCGGTGGAAATCACGCACCATCATGGGGAAGGGGTGGGAGCCGAGGGCGCTGCCGAGGATGTAATGGGTGGTCTGGACGTTGGTCACCCAGTCGCGCATGGCTTCATTGACGGCTTCCTTGAGGGTGGCCTGGCCGGCGGTGACGGCGACGACCTTGGCGCCGAGGAACCTCATGCGGGCGACGTTGAGGGCCTGGCGGGCCATGTCTACCGCGCCCATGTAGATGGTGCAGTCGAGGCCGAAGCGAGCGCAGACGGTGGCGGTGGCCACGCCGTGCTGGCCGGCGCCGGTCTCGGCGATGATGCGCTTCTTGCCCAGGCGCAGGGCCAGCAGAGCCTGGCCGAGGGCGTTGTTGATCTTGTGCGCACCGGTGTGCAGGAGGTCCTCACGCTTCAGGTAGATGCGGGCGCCGCCGAGCTTTTCGGTCCAGCGTTCGGCAAAGTAGAGGGGGGTGGGACGGCCGACGTATTCGTGGAGGAGGCGGTTCAGCTCCGTCTGGAAGAGGGGGTCGGCCTTGGCGCGCTCATATTCCTCCGAGAGTTCGTTGAGGGCGGCCATGAGGGTCTCCGGCACGAACATGCCTCCGTAACGGCCGAAGTGGCCGTGTTTGTCGGGCATCACGGGGAGGGGGGCGGCGGTCGCTGAGGCGGTCATGGCAAAGGGGGCGCAGAGTAGGAGGATTACGCCGGAAGGCAACGCAGAGTCGTGGCTTCAGGCATCGAGGCCGCGGGCAGCCTCGACAAAGGCGGCGGCGAGGGCGGACCAGTCGTCCGCCGAGCTGTGCCAGCCGCCGCTGACGCGGACGACGCGTTTCAGCTCCTCCCAGGAGGCGCCGAGCGCCTGGACGACGACGGAGGACCCCTCCTTGCCGGAGCTGCAGGCGGAGCCGGTGGAGATGGAGAAACCCTGGCGGCTGAGGCGGGTGAGCCATTTGAGGTTGGGATGCCGGGGCATGACCATCAGGGTGGTGTTCCAAAGCCGCGGCGCGCCTTCGCTGATGATGCGGAGGCCGGGGAAGGCGGCCTTCATGGCCTGCTCAAAGCCATCCCGCAGGGAGGCCTGCTGGGCGGCGATGCCGGGCAGCCCCGGGGCCAGGCTTTCCCAGGCGCTGAGCATGGCCTCAATGCCGGGGTAGTTCTCCGTGCCGGCGCGGCGGCTGGTTTCCTGCGGGCCGCCATGCAGCAGGGGGAAGGCCTCGGAGGCATCGGCCAGGACCAGGAAGCCGCTGCCCTTGGGGCCGCCGAACTTGTGGGCGCTGCCGGTGAGGTAGTCGCAGGCACCGAGGGCGGAGGCATCGAGCTTGCCCAGCCACTGCACGGCATCGGAGTGGAAGCGTGCGCCGTGCTGCTGGCAGAGCTGGCGAAGCTCCGGCCAGGGCTGGAGCACGCCGCTCTCGTTGTTCGCCGCCATGATGGAAACGAGCGCAGGCTGGTGCACCTCCAGCACCTGCTTCAGGGCCTCAGGCTGCACCACGCCCTCGGCATCCACGGGCACCTCCACCACCCGGCTCCGGCCCAGCCAGGCGCGGGCGGCTTCACGGACGCTGGGGTGCTCGATGGCGGAAATGGCCACGCAGGCATCCGGCGGCAGGCAGCGCCCGAGGCCGGCAAAAAGGGTGTTGTTCGACTCCGTGGCCCCGGAGGTGAAGAGCACGCGCTCGGGCTCCACCTCGAGGAGGTCGCCCAGGCGCTCGCGGGCGGCCTCCAGGGCCTGGCTGGCATACCCTGCCTCGTGGTAGAGGCTGGAGGGGTTGTGCCAGTGGCGGTCACTGGCCCGCAGCCAGGCCTCGCGGGCCGCAGGCAGCAGGGGAGTGGTGGCGTTGTGGTCGAAGTAGGCCGGCATGGAGCGGATCTGGCGGCTTTGATACGGCTGCGGGCGGGCTTTTTCCAGCCTCACGGCATTTCCGTGCGAGGAAGCCTGCCTTCCAAGGCCGCCTGGGATTTCGGCTTTGCCTGAAAAGGAGGCTGGTGATGCCGTCGTTTCCCTGGCGCATGTTTCTCAAGACCTTTCTCTCCCTCCTGCTGCTGGCCTCCGCAGCCACGGCGCGGCAGCCGAACATCGTCCTCATTCTGGCGGATGACCTGGGGCCGGGAGATCTCGGGGCCTACGGGCAGACGAAGATCAAGACGCCGCACCTGGACCGCATGGCCGCCGAGGGCATGAAGCTCACCCGCCACTACTGCGGCAACGCCGTCTGTGCGCCGTCGCGCTCGGTGCTGATGACCGGCATGCATCCCGGCCACACCTACATCCGCGACAACCGCGGCACGGCGGACAACAAGGTGAAAACCCAGGGCGGCATCCCCACCACGGAAGGCCAGCACCCGATCCCGGAGGAAGCGAAGACGATGGCGGAGGTGATGCGCGACCTCGGGTATGCCACCGGGGGCTTTGGCAAATGGGGCCTGGGCGGGCCGCACACGGCGGGAGCACCGCTGAAGCAGGGTTTCCAGCGCTGGTTCGGCTACAACTGCCAGGGCGTGGCGCACAATTTCTATCCGGTGTACCTCTGGGACAACGACAAGATCATCCCGCTGAACAACCCTGATTTCCCCGCGCACGACACCTTCAAGCCCGGCGAAGACCCGACGAAGCCGGAGAGCTACAAGCGCTTCCAGGGCCAGGAGTATTCGGCCGACCTCATCGCTGAGCAGGCCCGCGCCTTTGTGCGTCAGCACAAGGACGAGCCCTTCTTCCTCTACTGGCCCACCACGGTGCCGCATGTGGCGCTCCAGGTGCCCGACGACTCCCTGCGGGAATACGTGGGTCTCTGGGAGGATCCGCCCTATGCCGGCGGCAAGGGCTACATCCCGCATTTCAGCCCGAAGGCCGCCTACGCGGCGATGATCACCCGCATGGACCGCGAGATCGGCAGCCTGATGAGCCTCGTGAAGGACCTGGGGCTCGATGAAGACACGGTCTTCATCTTCGTCTCCGACAACGGCCCGCTGAACGGCACCCATGCCAAGCTCGCGGGCACCGACTGCGACTTCTTCAATTCCAACCAGGGCCTCCGCGATGGCAAGGGCACCCTCTATGAAGGCGGCATCCGCTCCCCCGGCATCGTGCGCTGGAAGGGCAAAATCAAGCCGGGCAGCGTCTCGGCACGCCTCTCGGGCTTTGAGGACTGGCTTCCGACGCTGGCCGAGTTGGCGGGCGGCAAGGACAAGGTTCCGGCTCAGGTGGACGGGGTCAGCCTGGCTCCGACTCTGCTCGGTCAGGAGCAGCCGGAGCGCGAGTCGCTCTACCGTGAGTTCGCTGGTTACGGCGGCCAGGTCGCCGTGCACATGGGGTCATGGAAGCTGATCAAGACGGGCCTGAGCGGCAAGAAGGTGCGCGGCAAGACCGGCGTGCTCAGCGTGGAGCTTTACGACCTGTCCAAGGATGAGAAGGAGACCACCAACGTGGCCGCCCAGCATCCTGAAATCGTCGCCAAGATGGAGGCTGTCATTCAGGCACAGCATGCCCGCAGCGCTGACTTCCCGATCGCAGGCCTCGACAAGTGATCACGCACTGAAGTCCGTGTCTCGGGCGGCCTGCTCCCAGGCTTCCAGCTCGCGCAGGCGGTTCGCGGCCGTCGTACGGATCTTCTGAACCACGTACTTGCCGAGCGGCAGCCGCAGCGGCGCCTGGCCTTCGTGAACCATCTTCACGATGAGCTCCGCCGCCTTTTCCGGATCGCCGGGCTGCTTGCCGTCCACCACCTTGAGGTAGTTGGCGAACTTGCCTGCCGTGCCTGCATACTCCGGCATGGCCTCGGCATGATCGAGGCCGCGTGAGATGAAGCCAGTGCGGAAGGGGCCGGGCTGCACCAGCGTGACCTTGAGGCCGTGAGGCAGGAGTTCGGCATGAAGGCTTTCATGCAGGGCCTCCACCGCCGCCTTGGCCGCGCCATAGATGCCGAAACCGGCGTAGTTTGAGACTGCGGCTGCGGCGCTGATGGTGACGATGTGCCCGGACTTCTGCTGGCGCAGGGTGGGCAGGGCGGCGCGGATGACATTCAACGTGCCAAAAAAGTTCGTCTCCATGTTCCGGCGGATCTGCGCCTCCGAGCATTCCTCCACGGCACCGATCAGGCCGTAGCCAGCGTTGTTCACGAGCACGTCCAGCCGGCCCGTGACGCTGGCCGCCTCCGCCAGCACGGCCTGCACCTGCGCGGCGTCCGTGATGTCGAGCACGAAGCCCTGGCAGCGCCCGGCGCCGAGGTGCTCCAGCAGCTCCAGATCCTGCTTGTGGCGGGCGGTGGCGATCACTTGATCACCGGCGAGGAGGGCGGCTTCGGCAATGGCGCGGCCAAAGCCGGAAGAACAGCCGGTGATGAACCAAGTGCGTGATGGAGAAGACATGGGCACGGGTTACGCCGCCGGTTCCCGGAGTGGATGATCTGCGTTTTGCAGTCCGCCTTGGACAAAGCCGGCCGGCGGGGCCAATGCGGCAGCTCCGACCTCCTCTCCACCTCATGCAGGAAAGCGATCTCCTCGAAAAACTCCGCAAAATCGAACGCCTCTATGCCGGAGCCAGCACGCCGGGGGAAAAGGAGGCGGCTGCCGAGGCCATGGCCCGCATTCGCCAGCGGCTGCATGCCCAGGCCCGCGCCGAAAAGCTCATCGAATACCGCTTCACCCTCATGGATGGCTGGTCCAAGAAGCTCTTCCTGGCCCTGCTGCGCCGCTATGACCTCCGCCCCTACCGCTATGCCCGCCAGCGGCGGAACACGGTGATGGTGCGCGTGCCGCGCAGCTTTGTGGACGAGACCCTCTGGCCGGAGTTTCTGGAGCTCAGCGAGGTGCTGAAAACCTACCTGGAGGAGGTCACGAACCGCGTCATCGCCCAGGCCATTCATGAAGATGCCGGCGAGGTGGAGGTGGTGCCCGGCGAATACCTTGGTGACTAGCTGCTCGCGGGCTGAAGATTGCCCGCACGGCGCAAGCGCAGGCTTCCCACGGCGTTGGTTTCCTGGTAATCCCCACATTTGCCATGAACCCGCTCCTTCAACCCAGCCGTCGTCGTTTCCTCCAGCACACCACCCAGGCGCTCACCGCCGGCTGGCTAGGCTCCAGTTTTGCCGAAGAGGCCAAGCCCTCGCTGCCTGTTTCAGAAACCCTCGTGAAGCAGCTTTACAGCAGCCTGGATGAAGCCCAGCGCGCCGCCATCTGCCTGCCGTGGAATGATCCGCTGCGCCTCAAGGTGGACAACAACTGGCACATCCGCCCCAAGCGCCTGCGCGATGTGCTGAAGGCCGACCAGCAGGACTTGGTGCGGCAGATTTTCGACAAGCTGCACAGTGAGGAATACAAGAAGGAGGTCTGGCGTCAGTTCGACCACGACAACGCCAGGGACGGCGGCTTTGCCAGCGCCTCCGTGGCCATCTTTGGCGAGCCCGGCAGCGGCAAGTTTGAGTTCGTCTTCACCGGTCGCCACTGCACGCGCCGCTGCGATGGCGACAGCGAGGCGGGCACGGCCTTTGGCGGCCCGATCTTCTATGGTCATGCGGCCAAGAGCTTCAACGAAGGCCCGACCCACGAAGGCAACGCCTACTGGTTCCAGGCCCGGCGCGCCAACGAGGTCTTCCAGGCCCTGGATGAAAAGCAGCGCGCCCTGGCGCTGTGCGACACGAGCCGCGATGAGGAGGGCAACGACACCGTCAAGCTGACAGGCAAGACGCGCGGGCTCGATGGCATCCCGATGGCCGAGCTTTCCGCCGATCAGAAAGGTCTGGTGCGCGGGGTGCTGAAGGATCTCCTGGCCCCTTTCCGCCATGAGGATGCTGCGGAGTCCATGAAATACATCGAAGCCGGCGGCTTCGACAACCTGCACCTCGCCTACTACAAGAACCAGGACATCGGCAAGGATGGTGTCTGGGATGTCTGGCAGATCGAGGGGCCGAACATGATCTGGTTCTTCCGCGGCGAGCCGCACGTGCACTGCTGGGCGCACATCAAGCAGACGGCCTGAGCCGCCTCGTTCAGTTCACTTCGCCTTCTTGCCCTCATCGAGGAAGTCGATGGCCTTTTCCAGCCATTGCCTGGCCGGGGCTCCATGCCCCTGGCCGGGGATGTCCAGAAGCTTCACATGCTTGAACTCATTGGCCTGAAAGCCCTGCTCATAGATGGCCTTCGTGTTGTCCTGGTTGAAGTCCTTGTCTCCCGTCACCAGCACGATGCGCGATTCATTCTGCGCCAGGGTGGCGATCTCAGGGTGGGGAATGTAGCGGGCCTCGAACATCGTGCCGTCCTTGCCCTGCGTGGGGAAGAAGAAGTTCACTCCCATGAAGCACACGGCACCGCTGAACATGTCCGCATAGGCCACGGCCAGCATGGAGGCCACGCGTGAACCGCCGCTGTGACCGCTGACATAGACCCGTGCCGGATCAATGCTGTAGAGCTGCCGCATCTGGTCGTTGGCGGTGATGGCCAGCTGCATCCGGCCGAAGACTTCGCGGTTGTTGCCCGACTTCAGGGCGCCGATGAAGATCAGCTTCCGGTCGGCGAGCACTTTTTCCCAGTCGGCAGGCAGGGCGCACTGGTCATTCGGGCTGATCCAGATGAAGAGGCCATGCGGCTCCTCCTTCTTGTAGGAGCGCGGCACGATGACCTCGTAGCTTTCCTGGGAGAGGTCCAGCACGGCTGGCGTCTCGGCTGAGCGCAGGCGCATCTTGAGCTGATCTGGTCCGGCCATGGGCGTGCCTTCCTGGAAGGTGAGGCGGCTGCGCTGGCCCGGCTTCACCTTGGTCTGGGAAGCGGGCTGCGCACTGGCAGGGCTGATCCAGAGGCTGGCAAGGGCGATGAAGGTGGAGAGAAAGCGCATGAGAGCTGCATCGAAGCCTCGGGGAGCTCTCCTGTCGATGCTGATTTCAGCGGGGAGTCCTCGGCAAAAGAACCATCCTGGCTCCCGTAGTCACCTGCCCATGCATCGCCTGATTTGTGCCTCCCTTCTGCTCGCCCTGCCTCTGGCTGGCGCCCCGCCCGAACCCACGCTCGAGCCGACCCTGCGTGCAGTGGACCTGGCCATCGGTGAAACGGCCGAGGTGCGGCTGGCCGATGGGAAGCCGGCTTCCGTCAAGCTGCTGGAAGTGCAGGAGAAGCGCGATTCCATGGCCAAGGCCGTTCGCGAGGCCCGTGTGAAGGTGTCTGTCAACGGCAGCGAGGCATGGCTGACGAGCGCGAACTACCACCTTCCGCAGGAGGTTGGCGGCGTGCAGATCGACTGCCCGATCACGCGTGGCTACAATCTCGACAGCGGTGAGGATTCGTGGGGGCTTCAGAAGGATGCACGGCTGCGCCTCTGGCCCGCGGGATCTCCTTGGATCGAGCCGGGAACTTTTGTTTATCCGCTCAAGCAGCGCTGGTTTGCCACCTCCACCCAGTTTTCCAACGAGCCCACCTATGTCGATGGAGGTGACAAGCCGGACCGGAAAAAGATCTACTACCACAACGACCTCGATTTCGGCGGCTGCGAAGGCCTCACCGAGGTCGTCGCGGCCACCGACGGCCTCGTTGTCAGTGTTTCGGAGAAGACCCTGCCCGGCTACTCGCTCACGCCCGTGCGTCCACGCTACGACGTGGTCTATCTGCTCGATGCCCGAGGCTGGTACTACCGCTACAGCCATCTCCACACGATTGATCCGGCGATCCAGATGGGCTCCCGCGTGAAGATGGGGCAGCGCATCGGGCTCCTCGGCAAGGAAGGTGCCAGCGGCGGCTGGACGCACCTGCATTTCGGCATCAAGAGCCGCCAGCCTTCCGGCAAATGGGGCACCCAGGAGGCCTACGCCTTTGCCTGGGAGGCCTACCAACGCGAAAACAAGCCTGCCGTGATCGCCGTGGCGAGGCCGCATCATTTCATCCGCGCTGGCGAGACCATCACTCTGGACGGTTCGAAGTCCTGGACGGCTTCAGGCGGGATCCGCAGCTTTGAATGGACTTTCACGGATGGCTCCAAGGCCGCTGGAGCCAGGGTGGAGCGCACCTATGCAGCTCCCGGGGCCTACAGCGAGGTGCTGAAGGTCACTGATGCAGCAGGCCAGGTGAGCTATGACTTTGCCATCGTGCAGGTGATCGGCAGCGATGAGAAAAACCTGCCTCCCACGATTCATCCCACCTTCTGGCCCACCACCGGCATCCGGCCCGGCGATGCGGTGACCTTCAAGGTGCGCACCTTCCGCACCATCGGCGGAGAGACCTGGGATTTCGGCGACGGCTCACCGAAGGTCCGGGTGAAGTCGGATGGCAATGCCAAGTCGCTTGCCAAAGATGGTTATGCCATCACCGAGCATCTCTTTGCCAGGGCAGGGGACTACCTGGTCCAGGTGGAGCACGCCAATGAGCGCGGTGAAAAGGCCGTCGGGCACCTCTGGGTGCGCGTGGAGGCTCCATGATTCACTCGATATAAACAAACTCGCTGCTGTTGAGCAGCACATGAGCCAGGTCCCGGCGCGCCGTCTCACGACTGCCCGCCTCCGTGCGTGCCTGCAGGAATTCCAAAGCCTGCTGCTTTTTGCTGGCGGAAGGTTTCTTGGCCAGGGTCAGCAGGAAAAGCCGCTCCACAAAGCTCTCTGGGTCATCGCCTGCTTCGGCGGCGGCTCGTCCTGCCAGATGCCCGGCCTGCTCCTCCACAAACTCGTCGTTCATCAGCACCAGAGCCTGGGTGGGCACGGTGCTCTGGGTACGCAGGGCACAGCTGTCCGTGGTCGTGGGCGCATCAAACAGCTCCAGGCTGGGCATGAGAAGCTGGCGCTTCACATAGATGTAGATGCTGCGCCTCCACTGCGCGGGGCCTTCCTCCTTCAGCACGGGCCATTTGTTGCGCTGGCTGGCATCCAGCAGGTCGGCCCGGATGCGCGGCTTGATGCCCGGACCTCCGGACTGGAGGTTCAGCTTGCCGCTGACCGCCAGGATGCTGTCGCGAATGACCTCCGCCTCCATGCGCTGCCGGTGCATGCGCCCGAAGAGGGAGGAGCGCAGGGCAAACCGCGTGGCATCTGCGGGATCCTCTCCAGGCACCGTGCCGCTGGCCTGCCGGTAGGTGGCCGACATCAGCATCAGCTTGTGCAGCGCCTTCATGCGCCCACCGCTGGTGATGAACTGCTGCGCCAGCCAGTCGAGCAGTTCAGGGTGGGAGGGCTTCGTGCCAGAGACACCCAGGTTGCTGGGCGAGGCCACCAGGGCCACGCCAAAGTGATGCTGCCACACACGGTTCACCATCACCCGCCAGGTCAGCGGGTTTTCGGTGGAGGCCACCCAGTCGGCAAAAGTCTTCCGGCGCAGCGAGGTCTTGGTGGAAGGTGGGGGGAACTGCAGGGGTGGGCTGGCGAGCACCTCCGGCACGGCGGGAGCCACTTCCTCCCCTTTGCTCGCAGCCAGGCCCCGGAGCAGCACGTGCGTGGGCGGTGGCTGGGGATGGGTTTCGATCAGCGCCATCACCTCTGCGGCGTCCTTCACCGCCTTGTCCTTGGCATCGGTGGCTCCTTTGGGCAGCCCCAGCCGCTCGGTGCCCGCAAAAATGGCATACAGACTGTAGTAGTCCCTGGCCAGCAACGGTTCGGTCTTATGGTCATGGCAGCGGGCGCAGCCGAGGGTGAGCCCGAGGAAGACGGAGGACGTGGTGGAGATCACGTCATCCATCTGGTCCGCCCGATACTGCGCGATGGCCTCCGGCGTCTTGCCCATGTTGTCATCATTGCTCGGCCCGTGGCGGCAGAAGCCGGTGGCGATCAATGACTGCTCATCCGCGCCTTCGATCTCATCTCCCGCGATCTGTTCGGCGATGAAGCGGGCATAAGGCTTGTCCTCGTTGAAGCTGCGGATGACGTAATCGCGGTATTTCCAGGCATGAGGGCGGTCGAGGTCGTTGTGAAAGCCGCTGGTGTCCGCATAGCGCGCCAGATCCAGCCAGTGCCTGCCCCAGCGTTCGCCATAGCGGGGGCTGCTCAAAAGCCGGTCCACCAGCGCCTCGTAGGCCCGAGGGGATTCGTCCTGCACAAAAGCTGCCACTTCCTCAGGGCTGGGAGGCAGGCCGATGAGGTCCAGCGAAAGCCGGCGGATGAGGGTGGCACGGTTGGCCTCAGGTGCAGGCTGCAGGCCTGCGGACTCCAGCCTGGCCAGGATAAAGCGGTCGAGGTCGTTGCGGGGCCAGGAAGAGGCCCTGACCTCCGGCACCTCCTGCCCGCCCAAAGGCTGGAAGGCCCAGTGCGCCCGCCCGTCCTCCAGCTTCACGCCCGGGCCTGCCGCCCAGCAGGTGGCGGCATGGCAGAACAGGAAGAGTGCTGGGGAAAATCGCAAAGCGCCTGCTAAACGTTGTCGCAGAGGTTTCTCCATCGCGTCAGGACGAGGTTTTGTCATCCTTGCGCAGGCCTCCAGTCGCCCTCGGCAGGGGCGGCTGGATCCACCAGGGCAATGCCGGGGCGGGTGAAGCGGATGCGCCGCTGCCGGAACAAGGCTCCCAGCGCCTGCTTGAAGGCCGCCTTGCTGGCGCCGAAGGCCTCACGAATCGCCTCAGGAGGGCTGTCATCATCAAAATCCAGGCGCCCGCCGGCTTTTTGAAGCTGCTCCACAATGCGTTCGGTCAAAGGCGCCACCCGCTGATAGCCGGAAGCATCCAGGCTCAGGTCGATTTTGCCTCCAGGATGCACCGCCACGACGTAGCCGCGAATCTCCTGGCCAGGGGTCAGCGGCGTGGTCACGCGGCTTTCATGGAGCAGGCCCAGGTGGGCTTTGTTGACGAGCGCGTTGAAGCCCAGCGGCGTGCGGTTGGCGATGATCAGGCTCACCTCCTGCCCCCGCTTGTAGGCTGCGGGCTGGCGGCTCAGGTGCTTGCTCAGCTTCATGGTGGCCACGATGCGGTCGGAGCGCTCGTCGAGCTTCACAAACACCAGCACCTTCTGCCCTGCTCGGAGCTTCTCCGACTGTTCGCGGTAGGGCAGCAGCAGGTCCTTGGGAAGGCCCCAGTTGAGGAACACGCCCATCTGCCGATGCACGCCCACCACCTCCAGGGAGGCAAACTCCCCCACGATGGCCAGAGGACGTTCCGTGGTGGCGATCACCCGGTCCTCTGAATCGCGATAGACAAAAACCTCCAGCAGGTCGTCCAGCGCGGTGCCTTTCGGGATGTAGCGGGTGGGCAGCAAGATTTCTCCATGCGGTCCCCCATCCAGGTAAATGCCATGCGGTGTGCTGTAGAGCACCTTGAGGGAGTTGTAGCGGCCGAGGTCTGCCATGAAGAAAGCAGGGCAGACTAGCCCAGCACGGGGCTTGTCACAATCGGCAAAGGCATGGCTGTTCCAGCGGAGGCTCCGGCCTCGTTTCACATTGGCAAGCCGCCATCCCGGCGTAGTCGTGACACACGCTTTTCCATGTCTGCCACTGCTCCGCTCAATGCCATCGAGGCCCGCATCCTCGGCTGCCTGCTCGAAAAAGAAGTCACGCTGCCCGATTACTACCCGCTGACGCTGAACGCCCTCACGGCCGCCTGCAACCAGACGACCAACCGGGACCCCATCATGACGCTGACGGAGGATCAGGTGCGCCGTGCCGTGGAGTCCATGAAGACCAAGGGCTGGATCTTTGAGATCAGCGTTGTCGGCGCCAGGGTCAGCAAGTACCGCCACAACCTGAAGGCCAAGCTTCCAGGGCTGGAGAAGCCTGCCACGAGCCTCCTCTGCGTGCTGCTTCTGCGCGGCGAACAAACCCTGGGCGAACTGCGCCAGCGCACGGAGCGCCTGCAGCCTTTCCCCGATCTGGAAAGCGTGGAGGCAGAACTGATGAAGCTCATCACTTACAGTGAAGGCCCCCTCGCCGCCTGCCTTCCTGCCGGGGCAGGCCGGCGTGTGGCGCAGTATGCGCAGCTTCTGACGGGCGAGCCTGCCGCCGGGCTGGCTCCTGAGCCTGAAATCATCCTCGATCCTGCCGCCGTCGTGCCTGCCCAGCCTGCTGCCACCGCTGCTTCGGAGGATGCCGCCTGGAAGCAGCGCATGGAGATGGAGATCGAGCTTCTGAAAGCCCAGCTCAACCGCCTCAAAGTGCGCCTCGGCGTGGAGGACTAGCCTGAAATTCCGCAAAGGACGGGCTTGGCAGCAGGCCGCAGCCTCGGGATGATGCGCGCCCACATCGCATGACCCGTAAAACTCCTGAACAACTCCGCTCCTGGCGCTGGTACGGCCGGGATGAACTGCGCTCCTTTGGACATCGCTCCCGTGCCAAGCAGGCCGGCTGGGGGGCTGAGGATTATGTGGGCAAGCCGGTCATCGGCATCCTGAACTCCTGGTCGGAACAGAACTCCTGCCACATGCACCTGAAGCTGACCGCCGACGCCGTGCGCAGGGGCATCCTTCAGGCGGGCGGGCATCCGATGGAGATCCCGGTGCTTTCCGCCGGGGAGATGCTGACCAAGCCGACGGCGATGTTTCACCGCAACCTGCTGGCCATGGAGACCGAGGAGGTGCTGCGCGCCAATCCGCTCGACGGTGCCGTGCTTCTCGGAGGCTGTGACAAGTCCACGCCCGGCCTGTTGATGGGCGCCTTCAGCATGGACATCCCGGTGATCTACATGCCCTGCGGCCCGATGATGAAGGGCAACTGGCGTGGCACCACGCTCGGCAGCGGCAGCGATGTCTGGAAATACTGGGATGAAAAACGCGCGGGCAACCTGAGCTGGGAGGAATGGTGTGAGATCGAGGACGGCATCGCCCGTGGCCCCGGCCATTGCATGACCATGGGCACGGCCTCCACGCTCACCGCCCTGGCTGAAACCCTGGGGCTGGTCATCCCCGGCGCGTCGTCGATTCCCGCCGTGGACAGCGCCCACACGCGGATCGCGGCGGCCGCCGGGCGGCAGATGGTCGAGAACGTCTGGATGGATCGCAAACCCTCCACCATCGTCAGCGAGCGCTCCTTTGAAAATGCCATCGCGGTGGACATGGCCCTGGGCGGCAGCACCAATGCCATCGTGCACCTGGTGGCCATGGCGGGCAGGCTTGGCATCAAGCTGCCGCTGGAGAAGTTTGACGAGATCAGCCGCCGTGTGCCCTTGCTCGCCAACCTCCGCCCGGCCGGCAAATATCTCATGGAGGAGTTCTTCCTAGCCGGTGGCATCAAGGCCCTGCTCAACGGCATGAAGGAACTGCTGCACATGGACGTGCCGACCGTCACCGGCCTGACCCTGGGGGAAAATGTCGCAGGCTGTGAGATCTACGACGCCGACGTCATCCGCACGCCGACCAACCCGATTCAAGCCGATGGCGGCACGGCGATTCTTCGCGGCAACCTCTGTCCGGACGGCGCGGTGATCAAGCATGCCGCCGCCACGCCTGAGCTCTGCCAGCACACTGGTCCTGCACTGGTCTTCGATAGTTATCCGGAGATGAAGGCGAAGATCGATGATCCTGATCTCGATGTGACCAAGGACACCGTGCTCATCCTGCGTAACGCCGGGCCTGTCGGCGCACCGGGAATGCCGGAATGGGGGCAGCTGCCGATTCCGAAGAAGCTGCTCATGCAGGGCATCCGTGACCTGGTGCGTCTGAGCGACTGTCGCATGTCAGGCACCAGCTACGGCGCCTGCGCCCTGCACATCGCCCCGGAAAGCGCCGTGGGCGGTCCGCTGGCCCTGGTGAAAAACGGCGACCTGATTGAACTCGATGTCAAAAACCGCCGCCTGCACCTGCACGTCAGCGACGAGGAGCTGGCGAGGCGTCGTGCCGAATGGAAGCCTGCGCCGCCGCGCTACCATCGCGGCTACGCCAAGCTTTTTGTTG
>CALDGV010000164.1 GCA_937941745.1 uncultured Prosthecobacter sp.
AAAACCACCACCGTCGGCCGGTTGGCGCGGCATTTGAGCGATCAGGGCCTCAAGGTCGGCCTTATCACGAACGATCAGGCCGGCGGACTCGTGGACACGAAGCTTTTGCGCGGCCAGGGCTACGCGACGGAGGAAATCGCAGGCGGATGCTTCTGCTGCCGCTTCAACACGCTCGTCGATGCCGCCAGCAAGCTCACGAACACCACGAAGCCGGATGTCTTCATCGCGGAGCCGGTCGGGAGCTGCACGGATCTCGTCGCCACCGTGACGTATCCGCTGCGCCGCATGTATGGCGATTCCTTCACCATCGCCCCGCTGAGCGTGCTGGTGGACCCAATCCGCGCCCGGCGTGTGTTCGGACTCGATCAAGGCGGCACGTTTTCGATGAAGGTGGCCTACATCTTCAAAAAGCAGCTCGAAGAAGCCGACATCATCGTCATCAGCAAAAGCGATCTCATCGACGACATACAGCGTGAGGAACTGCGGGGCGTTTTGGAGAAGGAATTCCCGCTCGCGAGGGTCGTCACAGCCTCGCCGCGTCAGGAAACCGGTCTGGACGAGTTGTTCGCCAGTTTGATGAGCGATGAACAGGCGCGACGCAATCCCATGAGCGTCGATTACGAAGTCTATGCCGATGGCGAGGCGTTGCTCGGCTGGCTGAACGCCACCGTCACGCTCAAATCCGACGACGAGTTCAACGCCAATTCATTTCTGAAGTGCCTGGCTACAAATGTGCAGGTTCTGCTCGAATGGAAGGAGATCGAAATCGCCCATTTCAAGATGACCTTCAGTCCTGATGACGGGATTGCCGGCGAGTTGGCGAGCATCAACCTCGTGCGCAGCGACTACATCGCCGAGCTTGGCATGGAACTCGACGAGCCGACCACGGGGGGGCAGTTGATCATCAATTTGCGTGCCGAGGCGGATCCGGCCTCGTTGTTGAATGCGGTAAAAGAAGGTTTGGACACGGTATTGCGCTCCATTCCGACTTTGCAAGCCACGCTCGATCACGAGGAGCACTTCCGCCCCGGCAAACCGACCCCCACGCATCGCGATAGCGAAGTGGTGATGGAAGTCAAAGGCGGCTGCAAGCCCGGCAGCGGCTGCTGCTAACAGCAAGCTTGCTGTGTCTTACGGCCTCCATGCCTTGCTCCACAGCACATATGTCTCATGCATGGCCTGGCGCTCCAGTGGCGTCCATTCTGCGGTGCGTTCGTTGAGCGACTTGTAGTCACCCAGGCGCGGATCTTTCTCCACTGCCTTCGCGTAGTTCTCCAGCGCGCGCTTGGTGTCGCCCGTGCCCCAGTAGCCGAGCACCAGCGAGTAGTAGTCGTAATGAGCGCCGTGGCCGCTGAGCTTCGCCGATGCTTCAAACTCGCGCACCGCGTCGGCGTAGTCGCCCATGTTGAAGTAGGCCCAGCCCGCGCGATTGCGCATTGGTGCGTCGTCCTGAAGCTCGACGGCCTTCTTCAAATCCGCCCTCGCCTCCTCCTTCCGGCCGAGCAGCGCCAGCACATAGCCGCGGTTCGAACGAGCCTTGGCGTCGTCTGGGTTGCGTTCGACCTGCTTGTTCAGAATCTCCAGCTTAGGCGTCGTCGTGACAGGATCCGCGGCAAACGCGGGCAAGATGAGGACGAGGGCGAGGCAGGAGAGACGGATGCGGTTCATGATTGGTGGAGGGTTGTCAGGAAAACGTCACCTCACACAGTCATCCTGCGCCTTAGTCCGTCCGGCACGGAGTTTGACACGCGTTTTACTTGCCGCCGCGAAACACGACGGCTGCTCTTGAAAAGGAAATCGCATGTGAGCGAAAAAACGCGGTGGACATTTGCTTAATTGCGCAAATAAGAATAAACGCATGCTGATCCTTATTGTCATCGCCGTCCTGATCGTCGCCTACGCGAACGGCGCGAATGCCAATTTCAAGGGTGTGGCGTCGTTGTTTGGCAGCGGTACGACGAGTTATCGCACGGCGGTGAAATGGGCGGCGGTCACGACGGCGGCGGGCTGCGTCGCGGCGATGTTTTTCGCGAGTTCGATGCTGAAGGCGTTCTCGGGCAAAGGACTGGTGCCGGACGAATTGATCGCGCAGCCGGGCTTTTTGCTCGCGGTGGCGGGCGGGGCCGGTTTGACGGGGTTTTTGGCCACTCGGCTTGGGTTTCCCGTCTCGACCACGCACATGCTCACGGGCGCGTTGCTTGGCGCGGGTTGGATCGCGGGCAATGCGAACGTCGCGAAGCTGTGGGAGGCATTTGTGAAGCCGCTGCTGCTCAGTCCGGTGCTCGCAGTCGTGGCGGGCGCGGTGCTGTATCTCATTTTGAAGATGCTGCGGCTCGCGCCGGATCATCGCACGCGAATGCTGGACGCGTTGCACTTCCTCAGCGCGGGCGCCGTGTGTTTTGCGCGTGGTTTGAATGACACGCCGAAGATGGCGGCGCTGCTGCTCGGCATCGGCTGGTTGCAAGGCAGCGCGGGAATGATCCTCATCGCCATCGCGATGGCGCTCGGTGGCCTCATCAGTGCCAAGCAGGTCGCGGAAACACTCGCGCACAAGATCACCGGCATGAATCCCGGCCAGGGCTTCGCGGCAAATCTCGCCACCGCATTGCTCGTCACGACCGCAAGCCTGCACGGCCTGCCGGTTTCCACCACGCATGTCAGCGTCGGGGCACTGCTCGGCATCGGCATCACCACGCAACAAGCGAAGTGGCGCACGGTCATCCCGGTGCTCGCGGCATGGGTCATCACGCTGCCGTGCTCAGCGCTCGTGGCGGCGCTGCTTTTCAAAACCATCTCCCCATGAGAACACCAACACGCGCACTCCTCGTGGCCGCTTTCGCGGTCGTTTCCTCCGCCTTCGGCACGCCGACCGGCCTCAACAACATCCCCACGGCCGACACGGTGCCGCACCGCACGGTGGCCGTGCAGTATTTCAGCAGCTTCGGCGGCGCGAACCAGTTTGGCACCGCCGAGCCCGGCAAATCCGGCCACTGGATGGGCTTCAAAACGGGTTGGGACTTCGAGCTCGTGCATGTCGAGTGGGGCATGGACAGCCCGCTGGGTACGGGCGTGAGCGGTCCGCTGTTTTTGCAAACCAAGGCCCGCTTCTCGCCGTGGGAGCATGGCATGTTCGCCGTCGGCATCGCAGGCATTGCGTTGACGGACATCGACCGCGCGGGCGATCCCTTCAGCTACGCCATGCTGGCGCATGACTTCGGCTTCGCACGTCTGCACGCCGGTTACGGCTACCAGACGAATGGCAGCAGCTTTCTCGCCGGCATCGACCGCACCTGGAAGCTCTTTGACCGCAACTTCAACCTCAACGCCGACCTCGCCCAGACACGCGACCAGCGCGGTCTCATCACCGCCGTGGGTGCCAAGTATGACCTCACCAAGCACATCGTCCTCGAAACCTGGGCCAACTTTCCCGACCGCGATGCCGTGAGCCTCATCGCGAAGATCAACTTCGTCTTCACCTTCTAAACACCGCCTGTTTCAAGTTTCAGGTTTCAAGTTCCAAGGCACGCGATCTCGAAACTTGGAACCTGAAACTTGAAACCTTCCCCCATCCTCAACCCATGAAAACACGCATCCTCGCCCTTCTGTTCTTCTCCACCGCCTTGCATGCCGAAATCGGCCTCATCTCGCCTGCGGAAGCCAAAGCACTCATTGAAAACGCCGATGCTTCAAAGCGTCCCATCGTGCTCGACACCCGCGGCGGCTACAAAGACTACTTCCGCAGCCATTTGCCCACCGCGCATCACATCAACTTCGACACGCTGCGCGGCACGAATGACGCCGTGCCCGTGCAATACCTGCCCGACGACATCACCAAGGCGCTGCTCATCCGCGCCGGTGCCGACAAGGACCGCCTGCACCTCGTTTATGCCACCGGAGCCGCTTT
>CALDGV010000165.1 GCA_937941745.1 uncultured Prosthecobacter sp.
TGCTGAACTGGCCGCGCATCGAGCCCTCGCTGAGCGGCTTTTTCACGCTGCCGAACCTGGCGCTGGTGTGGGTGCTGACGCTGGGGGTGAAGGTGGTGCATGAGTTTGGCCACGGCCTGACCTGCAAGCACTATGGCGGCGAGGTGCATGAGATGGGGGCGATGCTGATGGTCTTCTCCCCCTTCCTGTATGCGGATGTGACGGACAGCTACCTCTTCGCGAGCAAGCGCCAGCGCATCCTGGTTTCGGCGGCGGGGATCTGGATCGAGCTGGTGATCGCCGCGCTGGCGACGCTGCTTTGGGCGGTGGCGCAGCCGGGGCCGACGCAGCAGCTGCTTTTCAACCTGATGCTGATCACCAGTGTGTGGACGGTGCTCTTCAATGCGAATCCGCTGATGAAGTTCGACGGCTACTACATCCTGATGGACCTGCTGGATGTGCCGAACCTGCGGGCGAAGGCGCAGCGGTGCACGCGGGAGCTTTTCCGCCGCTTTTGGTTTGGGCGTGACGGGGGGCTGAAGGCTGCGACGGAGCCGCTGCCGAGGCGGCGGGGCTGGTTTGTGATCTACAGTCTGGCGGCGCAGCTCTACCTGCTGCAGATCACGCTGGGGCTGGCGGTGCTGTTTCACCGGGGCCTGCAGCCTTATGGGCTTTCCTGGCTGGGGGATTTGCTTGGCGTGGGCGCGGTGATCTCCATGGTGGTGGCTCCTGTGGCCGGTTTTTTCCATCAGCAGCTCTCTGCCGCCCCGCTCCGCTCTCCAGCGGGCAGGCGTGCCTGGGGCATGCTGGCGGGGGTGCTGGTGCTGACGACGCTGCTTTTGCTGATGCCCTGGCCGGTGCGGATCGAGCGGCCTGCGGTGCTGCAGCCGGAGCATTCGGCCTGGGTGCGGGTGCTCGTGGCGGGCAGGCTGGAAAGGATGCACGTGAGCACGGGGCAGGTGGTGAGGGCAGGGGAGGTCATCGCCACGCTGTCGAACGGGGAGATCGCGGCCTCGCTGAAGCAGGCGGAGCTGCGGGTGGAGCGGGCGCGGCGTGAGGTGGACCTGGCGCTGGGCTTGGCCGAGCCTGCCGCCCACCGGCAGGCGCAGGTGAATCTGGCGCAGGCGAAGAGCCATCTGGCGGAGCTGCAGGAGAAGGCGGAACGGCTGATCCTGAAGGCTCCGCTGGCGGGTGTGGTGGTGACGCCGGACCTGGGCCGTCTGGCGGCTGCGAGCTTCCGGCCGGGGGATGCGGTGTGTGAGGTGGCTGCACCGGACTCCATCCAGATCTACATGCCTCTGGATGAGCATCAGGTGCGGCACATCCGGCCAGGGCAGAAGGTGGAGCTGCGGGTGCCCGCCGTGCCGGACGTGACCTTTGAGGGAACGGTGATGGAGGATGCGAAGACGCCGCCTCAGCGGGAGCTGCCGCCGAATCTGGTGGCGACCCTGGGGGGAGATCTGGCCGCCCAGCCGGATGCGCAGGGGCGCCTGGAGCCGCTGCAGACCACCTTTGGCGTGCGGGTGGCCCTGCCGAATCCAGGGAAGCTGCTGCGCCCTGGGATGACGGGCACGGCGAGGCTGCATGGAGAGGTGCGGCCGCTCGGCGGCCTCCTCTGGATGAAGGTGCTGGACTTCATCAGCCTGGATTACCGCCTGTGAAGCCTGGGGCTGAGCCGGGATGCCGGCGCCGACGCTGAATTTCCTGGTGGCAATGGCGGCGGGTGGCGCTATCTCGAACCTCCAATGATTGATCCGACGACCCTCCAGTTCGGCCCGCGGGATTCCAAGCAGGCCATCGAAGAAGGACTGACCTTCGCGCCCAAGTTTGACGAAAACGGCCTCATCGCCGCCATGGCGGTGGATGCGGACACGAATGAGCCGCTGATGCTGGCCTACATGAACGCCGACACGCTGCGCGAGACGCTGGCGCTGGGCCAGGCGGTCTATTACAGCCGCAGCCGCAAGGAGCGCTGGCACAAGGGGGCGACGAGCGGTGAATTTCAGGATGTGATCGAGATCCGCACGGACTGCGACCAGGATGCGCTGATCCTGCGGGTGAAGCAGCGCGGCGGCGGCTGCTGCCACACGAAGCGCTCCACCTGCTTTTACCGCAAGGTGGTGCGGCCGGGCCAGCCTGGCACGGTGGCTCTGGAGAGGGTCTGACCGCCTCAAGCCATGGCCGTGATCGACTATCCTCCGCCGCTGCGCCGCCTGATCGCGCAGCTGAAGTCACTGCCTGGGCTGGGGCCCCGCAGTGCGGAGCGGCTGATGCTCTGGCTGATGCATGATGGCGGCCGCATCGAGCCGATCGTGGATGCTTTGACGGATGTCACGGCCCGTGTGCAGGCCTGTGGCGACTGCGGCTTTTTCATCGAGCGGGATGAGGAGTGCATCCTGTGCCACAATCCCAAGCGCCAGCAGAAGCTGATCTGTGTGGTGGAGCAGGCGGCGGATGTCCTGCGGCTGGAACGTTCCGGTGCTTTCCAGGGCCTCTACCATGTGCTCGGGGGCAAGCTTTCCCCGCTGGACAATGTGACTCCGGAGGACCTGCGCATCGAGCCTCTGCTGGAGCGGGTGAGGAGTCTGCAGGCGGAAGAAGTGATTCTGGCCGTGGGTTCCGATGTGGAGGGAGAGGCGACAGCGAGCTATCTGAGCGATCTGCTGCGCGGTGAAGGTGTTTCCGTGAGCCGGCTGGCGCAGGGACTGCCTGCGGGCGGGGCGCTGGACCATGTGGATGAGCTCACGCTCTATCAGGCGCTGCAGGGGCGTCGCCGACTTTAGGCTTGCTCAACCCAGCGTGGGCTTGGGCATGGCCTGGGCGCGCACGATGTTCATGGCCCCATTCAGTTCGCCGCCGGGTTCGATGTTCACTGAGCGTGCGGTGACATCGCCATAAACGGCTCCATCTCGGCCAATGGTGAGCAGGCCGGTGCAGACGATGGTGCCGGTGATCTTGGCGTGAATCTCTGCTTCGTCGGCACGTATGACATTCAGGAAGGTCACGTCCGCCCCTTTTTCGACGAGGAACCTTTTGCAGCGCACCTCGCCGATGATGTTGCCTACCGTGCGGAAGGCGGCATCGCCTGATGCCTGGATGTTGGCCTCTACCATGCCCTGGCA
>CALDGV010000166.1 GCA_937941745.1 uncultured Prosthecobacter sp.
CGCCAATCCGGCCAGCGACACCGCCGGCGCTTGCGTGAGCACATTCCCCGCAGCCGTCTCCAGCGCCAACTTGAAGGCTGGCAGCGCCAGTTGCAGAGCCGCCAGCGCCGGTCCTGCCTCCGCGCCCAGCCGGCCCTCCGTCAGGCCTTTTTCCACCCGCAGCAACGCCAGCAGCAGCACCGGCAGTTCACCGGCCTCCAAGTTCGGCGCCTCCCGCGCCAGCTCGGTCACCAGAGGCAGCAGCGCCGCCAGGTCCAGCACGCCGCCACCCTCCGCCACCGACGCCATGCCCCACGCCGCCAGCGCCCCAGCGCCCGGGCTCAGCCCCGTCGTCACCGGACGCGCCCCCGATCCCGCCACTGGCTCCGGACGCCCCGCCGCCGTGCCCGCGATCAACCGCCAGGCCTCAGTTTGCAGCACAAGCTGGCGCTGCGCCGCACCCAGCGCCGCCGCCTCCGCTCCGGCAGGCACCATCGTCATCGGCTCCGAAGGCAGTGCAGCAGCCACCGTCCCCAGCGACCCCGCCGCCGCCGCGCCCGAGGCCAGGTTGAAGCGCATCAGCGATCCCTCATATCCCAGCTCCGCCTCAAAGCGCAGCCCGCTGTCCAGCCACACCTCCACTGTGGCGTCCAGGCGCGGATTTCCGAACGCATCCAGCGCCACAAAGAGCGGCCTGCCATTGCCGATGAGCACCTGCGGATTCCCCGGCACACCGGGGAGCGGGAAGGACTGGCTGAAGCTGAAGGAAAAGCCGTCACGCCGGAGCAAGTCCAGCCGGTCGCCCAGAAACACATCCGGAAACTCCGGCAGCGGCACCCCGAAGCTCGGCAGCGCGAAGCGCGGCATCACGATGCCGTGGTCCGCCAGCGCACCCTCCAGCCATCGCGCCGTCCAGCGGTCATGCAGCCGCACCTCCAGGCCCGCCGCCGGGTCCAGCCCGAACGCCGCCGCCAGCGCCCGCGCATCCACCCTGCCAGCGCCCAGCGGCAGCACTGTGGGAGGCCCGCCGTTTTTCTCCAAAGCCTGCGCAAAGCGCATGGGTGAAAGCGGTCCGAACTGCGCCGAGGCGGTGACAAACTCCAAAACCCACTGCCCGGCCTCCTGCCGCAAGAGGGCACCCGCCGGAAACTGGATGCGCAGATCCGCCTCACGCCCCAGGGCGCTGGCTCCAGCCGGACGGTAGGCGAATGGCCCCAGATGGCCCTCCCCATCGATCCTCACCAACTGCCCTGGCAAAGCGGCACCAGTCGCCGGATCCATCGCCTCCAGCCGGTCCGGATCCGCCAGCAGAAAGCCAGTCAAGGCGCTGGTGGAAGTGTTTCCAGCGGCATCCGCGGCGCGGACCTGGAAAAACCTCGCCGCCTCCTCCGCTCCCATCGGCCCGGCGGGCAGTGAGAAGGTGTCGCCTTCCTGGGCGACGATGCCCGCGATGTCCGCAAGCTGCGATGCATCCTCTTCTGGCGCCGATGAATACACCACCGCGGTTACGCCCACATTGTCCGTGACCTCGGATTTCAAAAACAGCATCCGCCCGCCTTGACCACCATCCAGAGCCAGCACGCGGAGATTGGAAATGGTGGGCGCGATCGAATCTGACCCGCTCCAAGACAACCTCCAGAATCGTCTCAGGGGTCCGCTGCTTTCAGGATCCACCAGCAACATCGGTGCGGCACCACTCACCACATCTTGCACCGTCTCCCACCTCAGCAAATCATGGCTTCGCTCAAACTTGAACGTCATGCCCGGCGGACCCTCGACACTCAGACTCCATCCGCCTTCTGCCGAACGCTGAGGCGCTCCTAGGAAGCGTGGCTGGTTGATTTGTGACCAACCGTTCGTCGCCATGCAGCCGAGAATTGCCAGCATGCGCAGGATGAGCGAGAGCAATCCATGGGCGTTCAGCTTCATTTACTATGAAAAGACAACGTCGGATTCTTACCCCGATCCTCATGTTTTGACAGCAGCATTTTTGGTAATCCAACAGGCGTGAACCTCACCCAGACTGCGTGTTAGGCGTGAGATGATTCATAATCCCAACGGTTCATGGATCTCCACTAGATTCCTGTTTTGAAGCCCAAGATCCTTCCTTGCGATGGTTTTTGCCCGACTCAAAATTCACTTTGCCTATGATCCACGTTGGTGGACGCATGGTTTAACCAGAAACTGAATGGGGCTTACTTTTCTTCAAGATTCGCGCGCGTGCCCGGCTCCCACTTCAGGCCCCAATCGCGAATGGCGCGGAGGATGGGACGCAGGGCTGCGCCTTTATCGGTGAGCTGATAGGCGAAACGTTTGCTGCCATCCTCGGCGGGGATTTGCTGGACGACACCACCATTGAGCAGACGCTCCAAACGATCACTGAGGATGTTCGTCGGGATGCCTTCAGGTGATTCGATGAAGTCCTTGAAGCGGCTGCGGCCGAGAATGAGGTCGCGGATGATGAGCAGTGTCCATTTGTCGCCAAACAAGTCCAGTCCACAGGCGACGGGGCAGGGTGAACGGCGTGCGGAGGCCGCGGCAGGCTTGGCGGATGATTTCCGAGGCATGGCGCATCCTTTCGCAGATTTACTTGCATTTCAAAAGCCTTGTTGCTTGCAATATGCAAGTAATTAGAGGAAGCCTCAGCACATGAAAAACACCCAACACCCCTCCCTTGCGGCTCCGGGAGCCGGATTGCCCGCACCAGAGCTTTGGATAGCCCGATTGTTGTTTCGCCTGAAAAGGCTGGTTGGCACCCGTGAGGCTTTCACAGCTCGTTTTGAGCGGGAACGCGCTGCCGTACGCGCTTTGCTCGCTACCTGCGACCCCTCACGACGCAGCGAGCAGGTGCTGATTCCGCGACTGCGCGGTTTGGAGGACAGCAGCCGTTTTTGGTCGGTCTGGATGACCTTGGAGCATCTGCGCATCACGAATACGGTTTTCGCCACAGTGATCACCTCGCTCGCCCACGGCAAGGTGCCGCCCAAAAAGGCCAGCACGGCCGATGTGAAGCCCCGAAGCGACGTGACCGCCGATATAGAGTCTGCTTTCGAAAATTCGTGCGAGGCTTTTCTCTCGAAAGTCGCGGGCGTGGCCGATTTAGAGACAACGGTGAAGTATGCACACCCATGGTTTGGTCCTCTGGATGCGGCAGGCTGGCATGCGCTCGCTGCCGCGCACATGGCCATTCATCGTGCTCAGATTGCGACCATCATCGGCGCGTTACCCCGCCGGTAATCCGCATTCGTTTCGACGGTTGCGAGTTCACGACTCTAAACGTTAGTCCCCTTCAACACTTCCTCGCTCGCCATGCCGCACGCCAAAGCCTTCGCTGCCACAAGCCCTACTTCGCTCCTCACCTCCACCAGCATCCCACGTCGGGAACCGACCGACCGCGACGTGGAGATCGACATCTTGTTCTGCGGTGTCTGCCATTCGGATCTGCATCAGGCACGCAATGAGTGGAGCGCGGTGCCGACGACTTATCCGTGCGTGCCGGGGCATGAAATCGTCGGCCGCGTGACAAAAATCGGCTCCGCAGTCACGAAGCATCGCGTGGGCGACATCGTGGGTGTGGGCTGCCTCGTCGATTCGGATCAAAAATGCCCGAGCTGCGCGGCAAATCTCGAACAGTTCTGCCCGCACGCCATTTTCACCTACAACTCGCCGGACAAACACGGCACCGCGCCGGTGACCTACGGAGGCTATTCGACCAGTATCGTCGTGGACGAGCATTTCACGCTGAAGGTGCCCGCAAACCTCAGCCTGGCCGGAGTCGCGCCGCTGCTCTGCGCGGGCATCACGACCTATTCGCCGATCCGCCGCTGGGGCGACATCAAGGGCAAAAAGGTCGGCGTGGTCGGTCTCGGCGGCCTTGGGCACATGGGCGTGAAGTTCGCCCATGCCTTCGGAGCCCACACCGTCGTGCTCACGACCTCCGCGGGCAAGAAAGACGACGCGCTGCGACTTGGCGCTGATGAGGTTGTCATCACCCGTGACACGAACGAGATGCAAAAGCACGCTGGCAGCTTCGATTTCATCATCGACACCGTCTCCGCCGATCACGACATCAACGCTTACCTGAATCTCCTTGTCACCGACGGCACGCTCACGCTCGTCGGTCTGCCGAGCAATCCGCTCTCCGTGGCCGCGTTTGGCCTGCTGCTTGGCCGCAAACGCCTCGCCGGATCGCTTATCGGCGGCATCGCCGAGACGCAGGAGATGCTCGACTTCTGCGGCGCGAATCAAATCGTCTCCGACGTCGAAGTCATCGCCATCCAGCAGATCAACGAAGCCTATGAGCGGCTGCTGAAGTCTGATGTGAAGTATCGTTTCTCGATCGACATGGCGTCATTGAAGGCGGGCTGACAAATTAGATATCACCTCACCTCCGCGCCCTTCTTCAACACCTCCATCTGCAACTCGCGCCAAGCCTCCGTGCCGTGGCGGGCTTTCACGGGGTCGATGGTGAGGGTGTCGCCGGCTTCGAGGAGGAGGCGTTGGACTTTCACGGGATCGACGGCACGCGGGGCGAGGTTTTCTTTGGCGGCGAGAGCGGCGATGGCGCCGACGGCCTGGCCGATGTTTAGCGTGTGGGGTTGCAGGCGGGTGGCACCGTTCACCATGCGGCTTTGGCTGAAGTTTTTCTCGGCAGGCAGGAAGCCGTCGATGGTTTCGGGGATGAGGGACTCAAACGGGATGGCGAAGGGGCCGAGGCCGCGCTCGCCAAACTTGTGAGGGATGTCGCTTTCGAGATCGAGATCGGTTTCGAGCCACTCTTTGCGCATCGACCCGTGGAGGTCGATGGCGTAGTCGCCAAGGGCCACAGTGTGGCGGAACTGCACCGGCTTCGCCTTCGTGCGCTCGATCTCCGACGGGCGCAGCGTGTGCAGGCCGATGATGCGACGGCTTTCGCGGGTGTAGGGGATGATGGAGAAATGCACGAGCACCGGGCGGAAGGGAGCGAGCTCCGGCTGCTCTTGGATCCACGCATCGACGGCGGCGACGTGCGAGGGCGTGTCATAGCCTTCGTCATTCGCCACGGACCAGTCGGTCTTTCCGAGCACGTTCTGGATGTAGTAGAGCAGTTGCAGCGTCTTCAATTGCATCACGCGATTCATGGCGAGACGCGCGGCGGGGTTCTCGATCTCGGCGATGGTGGAGTGCACGTCGTTGTTGTAGTTCAGATGCGTGCGCGTGATGACGCTGTTGTCGGCCGGGCGGGCGCTGTCCGGCATGCCGCGGTAGCCGATGAAGGTGGCCCAGTTCCACGGCTTGGCCTTCAAGTCGATCTTCTCGCCCGCGACGAGCGATTTCGAAAACGCGACCTGCACCTTGTCGGTGTAGCCGGGTGGTTTTTCGCGCAGGAGTAACTCCGCCGGCACGCCCTGCGGATACTGTTTCACCACGGCGGTCCAGGTGTTGGACTGCACGTGGCGTTTCGGGTCGATGGCATCGCTGAGGCAATTGCCCACACGATAGCGGGCTCCGGTGAGCGGGATGACATCGCCCCACTCGGTGGCATCGACGAGCACCTTGCTGGCGATGCGGCGAGTGCGGCCTGCGTGCGTGATCTCCACGCCGGTGACGGTGTTGCCTTCTTTCGTCACTTTGGAAACGCGGGCCAGCAGGGCGAGATCGAGCACGCCGCGGCCTTTTGCATCGCCGAGCATGACGTGGAGCAAGCGACGGCCCACGCGTGGCTCCACGGCGACGTGGCCGTGCCAGTAGGCGGTAAGGTGATTCACGCCGAGCGGTCGGTAATGCGCGGCGATGAGGCCGCAAAGCTCGCGATACAGGCCGCGCTCGCGCACCAGCGTGCGGCCCTCGTCCATTGAGGTCACGCCTGCGGCCATCGCCTGACCGCCGATCCACTCCGTCTCCTCCAGCAGCAACACACTGGCCCCGAGTCGCGCCGCCTGCACCGCCGCGCCGACACCGCCCGTGCCCGCACCGGCGATGACGACATCGTAGCTCTCGCGCAGATCATTGAAGTCTGTCGCCTCCAACGGCGTGGCATTCACCGACTTCGGTGGGTCGACCGGCAACTGCGCCGCGCCACGACTGAGCACGATGGCCACGTTTTTGCCGACGCACACGCCACCGGGAACGGCCGTCTTCTTCCAATAATCCGGCGAGCTGAGCACGCGCTGCCGCGTGAGCACCTCCAGCGCCTCATCGAGCGTCTTCACCGGCATCGTGAGCCGGGCGATTTTGATCAACAAGGTCGCCACATGCTCGCCATCGCACTTGCCATCCTCCGTCGCATTCGTCCGCCAGTAGTCCGGCGACTCGATCACGCCCTTCTCCGCCAACGCCGCGAGATCCTCCTCGGTAAACTGCGTGCTGGCGGCATGCACGGTGAGCGTGAGGGCAAGAAAGAGCGAAAAGACAGCGCGGAGGAGCATGGATGAAACTGGAGCAGGTGAATGCTTGACGCAAAAGCCTGTGACACAGATCCCGATCCGGATCACTTTCAAAGTTGTCTCACTTGTCGTTCCCGCTTTTCTCTACCCGCCATGACCACACGCCGTCATCTTATCTCCGTCATCACTGCCGCGCTCGGCGGCTCTATTTTTGCCGCTGATGGCAAACCGAAGACACTCGTGCTGCAATCCGCGTGGGACACAATCAACATTGGCGACATCGGCCACACGCCGGGCACGCTGCGCATCCTGGAGCAGCATCTGCCGGAGGTGAAGATCATCGTGTGGGCGATGAAAGTGGACGAGCGCATCCTCGCGATGCTCAAGGCGCGTTTTCCGAAGGTCGAGTTCCTCCAAGGCAAGCTCGACGGCAAAAGCGACAAGGACCGCAAGCTCCAAGAAGCCGTCAAAAGCTGCGATCTCTACATCCGCAACTCTGGCATGGGCCAGGACCTCAGCTACATGAAGTTCTGCCGCCAGCATGGCCGGCCCTACGGTCTCTTTGGCCAGTCCTTTTTCCCCACCATGGTGCAGGGAGAGGGCGCGGCGGAGCGCATCGAGCTGTTGAATGCCGCATCCTTCATCTACACTCGGGAAACGAAGACCCTGAGCATCCTCAAGGACGGCGGGGTGAAGACGCCCGTGCTCGAGTTTGGTCCGGACGGTTGCTTTGGCATCGACGTGCGTGATGA